>JBAYFA010000109.1:0-4669 GCA_041667425.1 Bacilli bacterium | reverse complement strand
GAAAACAAATAGTTACACCGTGATATTCCTTGATTATGATGAATCAATCATATCAACCCAAGACGTACACTATCAAGGGGACGCTACCTTACCTTCTTTTCCCACACGCACTGGCTATAGTTTTACGGGGTGGGATGTTTCTCATCGCAATATCACTTCCAACACCACCATCACTGCTCAATATGAAATCGCAACTGATGGACTTGAATTTGAATTATTCGATCATGTTTACATTCTGAGAGGTTATCATGGCGAGGCCACTGATATTGTCGTTCCTCGTATTTATAATACATATCCTGTTCGCGAAATTGGCAATGATGCCTTTGCTGAGCAGCCTCACATCACATCCATTACTCTTCCAGACACCATTCAAAAAATTGGCGATCGTGCCTTTTATGAATGTAGCAGTTTAACAGACATTAATATTCCAACTCAAGTTCAAATTATTGGAAAACTCGCTTTTTATAGCTGTGAATCCCTCATATCCATTACCATTCCTACTCCTGTTATTGATGAAAGTGCTTTTCATTACTGTTCACATCTTAAAAATATTATTTTGCTGGATTCGGTGACTACCTTATCGGGCTTGTGTTTTTATGGATGTGCCGATTTAACCACTATTTTCATTCCTGACAGTGTCAATGCAATTGGGAATCATATCTTCAGTTGGTGCCGCTCATTAACAACCGTCATTACACCTGAAGCAAATGTAGTTCGACTCCAAACGATGATTGATAATACAACCCTTATCTATTTGCATAGTGGCTTTCATATTACGGCTGGTACACGGCCATCTAATTAACCACCTATTGCTGTTTTAGAGCGTTGACAAAGTCAACGCTCTTAGTTTATCTATTTCATTTTATTAAAAATTAAACTTAAATCTAGTTTTTAAATTATTTTTATCTACTGACTGTAAAATTCATCGTGTTATATTCATTTTGATTGGACATATGATTAAGCCCTTTCTAGATAATTCATAGAAAGGGCTTAATCAACACTTTGTAACCACCTATCGGTGGCTTTTTTATATGAAAACGGTCACTAGCTCTATAAAATCTTTTATAATTAATTAAAACATGATATAATTAATTATCTTAGAGGTGTCATATGTATAAAATATTAGAAAAAAAACGACTTCGTCCAACCGTTACTTTCATGAAAATTGAAGCCCCGCTTGCAAGTCGCAATGCCAAACCAGGACAATTCATCATTATTCGCGTTCGTCCTGAAGGCGAAAGAATCCCCTTAACAATTTATGAAGCAAGTAATAAAACCATTTCGATTATTTATCAAGTAGTGGGTGCAACCACCCGTTTATTAGATGCTTTAGAAGTAGGAGATGCAATCCTTGATGTAGCTGGTCCATTGGGAACTCCCACGCATTTACCTGTTAATCAACGCATCATCATTGTCGGAGGAGGACTCGGATGTGCCATCGCTTATCCCCTCGTACGATCAATGCAAGAGATCGGCAATGAGGTCACATCCATCATTGGCTTTAGAAATCGTGATCTCGTCATTTTAGAAGATGAATTTCGGTCTTCGTCCACCCACTTTATTCTCGTAACTGATGATGGTAGTGCTGGCGAATCTGGACAAGTCACAATTCCTTTAGAACGCCTTCTTCAACAAGATTTTTATGATGTCGTATATGCCATTGGTCCTCTTGTCATGATGAAATACGTCTCACTTCTCACTAAAAAATATCATGTTAAAACGATTGTATCCATGAATTCAATCATGGTCGATGGAACTGGTATGTGTGGTGGCTGTCGTGTCAGTGTCGGAGGAGACGTTAAATTTGCATGTGTAGATGGCCCTGACTTTGATGGTCATTTAGTTGATTTTGATGAAGCCATTGCTCGGCAAACCATTTATCAACCAACAGAAAAAACCCATGATCAACGAGCTTGTCGGCTCTTACAGAAGGTGCCCCATGAATAAACGTCAACCCATGCCTACTCAAGATGCTGCTCTTAGAACAACCAACTTTTGTGAAGTGAATCTTGGATATACCGATAATCAAGCAAAATTAGAAGCTGCTCGTTGTTTACAATGCAAAAATCAGCCCTGTGTTGCGGGATGCCCTGTCAACATTAATATTCCTGCTTTTATTCATTTAATTCTTGAAGAACAAATTCAACAGTCTTATAACATCATTACTGAAGATAATTTGTTTCCCGCTATTTGTGGACGTGTTTGTCCCCAAGAAGCCCAATGTGAACGCCTCTGTGTACGAGGAATCAAAGGGGAGTGTGTGGCCATTGGTCGCTTAGAACGCTATGTAGCCGATCACGTCCCTAGTTGTGAAGTCACAACCCCTAAAAAACTCTCTACCAAAATTGCTGTCGTTGGCTCTGGTCCTGCTGGACTAACCTGTGCCAATGAACTCGCTAAATATGGATATCAAGTCACAATTTTTGAAGCATTACATGCCCCTGGTGGGGTATTAATGTATGGAATTCCTGAATTTCGTTTACCCAAAGCCATTGTAATGGGAGAAATTCAAAAATTAAAATCAATGGGTGTACAAATTATTCCTAATGCGATCATTGGCAAAACCTTAACAATTGATCAATTATTTGAAGACGGGTATCAAGCTATCTTTTTAGGAAGTGGAGCCGGACTCCCAAGATTTATGAATATTCCCGGAGAACAATACAAAGGGGTATTTTCTGCTAATGAATATTTAACTCGTATTAATCTCATGAAAGCGTATGATTCATCTAGTGATACTCCTTTATACCCCGCCAAACGGGTATGTGTGATCGGTGGAGGTAACGTAGCCATGGATGCCGCACGATGTGCCATTCGCCTCGGAGCGAATAATGTTATTATCGTTTATCGCCGGACTGAAGAAGAAATGCCAGCACGAGTAGAAGAAATAGAACACGCCAAAGAAGAAGGTATTCAATTCAAATTGTTATCCAATCCTATAGCAATTGTCGCCAATAATCATCAAGAAGTTTGTGCCCTTGAATGCGTTCAAATGAAACTAGGACCCCTAGATGCTTCCAATAGAGCCCGTCCTATTCCAATTCCGGAATCAAATTTTCAAATTCCTTGTGATAGTGTCATTATGGCCCTTGGAAACTATCCTAACCCCTTACTTTCCAAAGAAACTTCCACCTTGCAAGTCAATTCACACGGTTGCTTTGTCGTCGATCACACCCTTATGACCTCTATTCCAGGAGTATTTGCTGGAGGTGATGCGGTGAGTGGTGCCGCTACCGTCATTTTAGCCATGGAAGCAGGCAAAATTGCCAGTCAGTCTATCATCCAATATCTGCAACAAAAAAACTCATCGACTTAACAAGTCAATGAGTTTTTTAATAATTATTATTCTTCTGGTGCTTCAATTCCTAGGTGATCTGTTAATCGAGTATAAATGGCATCATATCCAGCTGCTTCAAATGTAGCTTTAGTGACTCCACCCGTTGTCGTTCCAATGCTAATCATAGAAGCCGTTTCCGCGATGTATAATTGATCAAATTGTTCAACACCATCAACCCAAAAATTTTCAGAATCTCCTTGCCCGGTTCCCCAGTCTTTTCGAGCTTCATTATAGGCACGATAAATGTCTTCATTCGCTGGATCTGACAAGTTTACCCCATAAATGGTGGATTTTCCTTCATATTCTTTGGGTTCATCGGTTAATAAATCCAAATACGTAATGACGAGTGGTTTCACACTCTCACAATCGGGACAATCATCACGAAAGAAAATAACAAAATATGTTCCTTCTTGATTAAAAATGTCTTGACCGGATAAAAAGGTAATTTGGGTTTCTTTTTTACAACCTGATAAGGTTAGGGCTAGTACCATAACGAGGACTAGCGCAATTAGTTTTTTCATAAGTTTTCTTTCCTTTCCTCTAATATATAACTGATGATGTTCTTTTCTTCATCGTGAATCATCATTTTAGTATCTCTTAATGGGTCACGAACAAACCCACAATGCATCAATACTTTCCCAGAAGCAACATTTTCAGCTACATGAGAGGCATAAATGGTTGTTTTTCCCGTTTCTACTAATTTTTTAACAAAGGCAACTACCGCTTCCTTGATCAATCCTTGCCCCCAATACTCTTCAGCAAGGGCATAAACGATTTGACATGTCGTTTCCGATAGATCATATCGAGATAGTCCAATATATCCAATCACTCTTTTTGAGGATTTTTCCTCAAGAGCAAGTCGATAAATTAACCCCTTTTGATATTCAGCTCGCGTTTTAATGATTAATTCAATAGATTCTTGCAATTGGGTGTGGTTATCCCACCCCATATAACGCGAAACCTTACTATTTTTAGCCATGTCGTAATAATCAAGGGCGTCAAATTCCGTTAATTCACGAATTATTAACCGCCTAGATGTGATTGGTTGAAAGGTAGTATAGGAATGACGTTCATGATGGTCAAAATAATTCATCATTTCTTGATATTCACTCCTTTTCAAAGTTCGATATCCCTTGCGTCCATGAACCCGAGTAAAATAGCATTTTTCTTGAAGAATAAAAGCTTTTACAAATAAGATAATACTCATGAGAAAAAAGAATATCGCTAAAAAGATATAAAATCCTCTCATGAAATCATTTTCAAAAACGAAGGTAAAATATCGCTCACGATGATAACAGAGGACTCCAAGGAAAACTATAAGCGAAACCAAGG
>JBAYFA010000108.1:0-4700 GCA_041667425.1 Bacilli bacterium | reverse complement strand
GGATATAAATTAGCAACCTCTTCTGCAGTGGGTAAGTGTGTTAACTCTTTTCCTTTTTCATAACTAACTAAATAATCATAAAACTGATTTGTTTTGGGATGATAAAACCGATCCCAAGAAACCAGCCATGCCTCATTAATTTTCTCTAATATATTAACTGAAGAATAATCGAACTCTATACCATTAATAGGTTTCCTTGAATTATTGTTAATTTGTGAATTGCATTTTGTAGTGAATAACCCAAAGACATATATTATAAGAAAAACTAAGTAATACTTCATGATAAAATTTATTTAGATATATTAAGATGGCTCATATATTCTTAAAAAGTATGCGCTCAATGAATAAAGTTTCTTGAACGCATACTAATTAAACTCTAATATTTTATCCTGAATCAATATCCAGGATTTTGATCCATTAATTTATTATAACTTAGCTCACCAGTAGGGATAGGCCAAAACAGCATATTTATATCCATATCGATATTAAACGCTTGTTTTATAACTTGAGCTGTTTTATTAGTACGTTTAAGATCAAACCACCTTTTAGCTTCAAAAAATGTCTCATAGGCTTTCTCCATTAATACTAATTCGAAAAATGATTCTTCATTATAATCATTAATGTTGAAATCTATAGGAGAAGGTTGTGTTGAGGGGTAACCATAAGCTCTTCTATGTACCATATTTAAATATTCCATAGCTTTTGAAGTGGGACCTTTATTGATTCGGTTATCAGCTTCTGCGTAAATCAATAGAACTTCTGGATACCTATAATAAGGCCAATCATTTGGTGAATTGTTATAACCATTAGGGTCGATGAATTTTTTATATAAATAAGTATCATCACCTAAAGCTATATCTTTTTTATAGAAGTTATTCTGTTTTCTTAAATCATCATTATCCCAATTTTTAAAGAACAGATTACTACCAAAGGTGTAATGAGAAAAATAGGATGCACCATACGGCTTGTATCCATCTCCAGGATAATGCATGAATGTTAATATATTATTCCCATAATCACGAGTGAATTTTTGGTAAAATATTTCTTCAGAACTAGTAAGTAATTCAGCTCCATAGATTTTTTCAAAATCTTCTACTTTTTCAATTTCAACTAAAGAAAAATTTCCAGAATCAATTACTTCTCCTGCCTTTTCTTTAGCAGAACTCCAATTTCCAGTAGTCAAATACACATCTGCTAACATAGTCTTTGCAACTAGTTTCGAAGGAGTGCCTAGCAACCTTGGAGTATCAGGACAATTTAATTCCGCAACCAATAAATCACTTATAATTAAATTGTATACCTCATCAATTGAACTTCTTGCAATATCAATATCTTTCATATTTTCTTCCGTTCTCAATGGAATCGGCCCCCATAATCTGACCAAATGAAAATATGCATGAGCTCTTAAAAAACGAGCTTCCGCAACATATCGCTTTTTCTGATCCTCTGTCGTTTCAGTTCCATTAGGTGTATTAAGTATTACTAAGTTTGCATTTCTGATCATCAAATAGTATGCTTGCCACAAATACCCCATATTGGTCATATTTGCCGGACTATACCCCACATAATCATTTAAGTATGACAATGAACCTTTTCCATAACTATAATCAGTTAATGGCTCTAATATATTAATTTCATTTGTTAATTGAGAAACACCTACGTTATAATATACAGCATTAATTGCAGCCTCAACTTCTGCTGCCGTATTATAAAAAGTTTCAGTTGCAATCGCTTTTGGATTTTCTTCAAGAAGACTATCAGCACAAGCTGAAACAAATAATGCAATTCCGATTATATATATTATTTTCTTCATGATACACATTATTTTTAAAAAGTTAATTTGACACCAAATGTATAGCCTTTTGAAGTTGGATAAGAGTAGTAGTCTATTCCTTGATTAATTGAATTGCTACCACCCTTCGAATTAACTTCAGGATCCCACCAAGGATAACTAGTAATAGTTAACAAATTCTGACCACTCATATAAATATATGCACCTTGAATCCAATTCTTACCACTTCTGTGAATTGGTATATTATACCCCAACTCAATATTCTTTAACCTTAAATATGAACCATCAAAAACAAATTGATCTGAATATTTGGGAGATAAACTGTAATCAATCTTAGGATAAGTTGCATTTGGATTATCAGGCGTCCAATGATCATAAAGTACCTCGCTCAATGTATTGAATCCTTGATAATAAAGGAAATTATGATGCAGATAACTTAAACAAAGGATATCGTTTCCTTGAGAACCTTGAAAGAATAAACTTAAATTAAAATTCTTCCACGAAAGATTTGAGTTCAATCCGTAAATAAAGTTAGGATTCGGATCTCCAATCCAAGTTCTATCTTCATCGTCTAATTTTCCATCATCATTTAGATCTTTATATTTGAAATGTCCTTCATCATCAAAACCATCATACAAATATCCAACAAATGCACCTAAAGGTTTACCTTCTCTAAGCAAATTAATATAGCTGTTATCAACTGTAACCGAATATATTGAACCCTTTATATCCTGACCACCATACAACGAAATCACTTTATTTCTATTAAATGCAATATTTGCAGAAACATCCCACTTTAATTCATTATCTATTAAATTAGCATCTAGCTGAATTTCAAATCCTTTGTTCTGAATTTCTCCAATATTCTGTATTGTAGTAATATATCCCAGCGAAAGTGGTAACTGTACAGTATTCAATAAATCTTTGGTATTTTTAATATAATAATCTGCTGTCAATCTAAATCTATTATTTAGAAAACCTAAATCTAAACCTATATCATATTGTGAAGTGGTTTCCCATTTTAAATTTGCAGGTAAACGTGTACCTGGTGCGAAAAACGTATATAAACCATCTTGCAATGCAACTTTTCCCGAAGACAGCATATCCATTGTATAATAAGGACTTATCGCAGTGCTTCCTGTTTTACCATATCCAAGTCTAAATTTACCGTTCGATATTACCGATAAATCTTTCATAAACTCCTCCTGTGTAAAACGCCATGCCAAAGCTGCAGAAGGGAATGTACCCCATTTATCACCCTTGCTATAACGTGAAGATCCATCTGCACGAACTGACATAGTTAATAGATATTTATCCCTATAAGAATAGTTTATTCTACCCAAATATGATAATAAAGACCATTCAGAAAAAGAAGTGTATGGAACTCCAAAATTAGTAGCTGAGCCTAAATTGTAAGTCTCAGTTACATCGCTTAAAAAGCCAGTTCCTGAAGCACCTAAATTTTTGAATTTACTATTTTCGTAAGTAATTGCACCTGTGAAATTAATACTATGATCTAAATTAATTACTTTCTTATATGTTATGATATTATCCAAATTATAAGAAAGAGAGTTACTTGTTCCTATACTAGCTGCCGAATTCGATTGAGGCATCTTTACACTTGTATATGTATCCGATCGAGAATCGGAATTAGAAACATTTCCTGAAATTTTTATAGACAAATCTTTTAATGGTATAATCGTTAGAGCAAGATTAGTCATTATGTTATTAGAATAACTTTTTCTCGATATTTCATTAAAATGTGCTACCGGATTCCCTAAATCATCAGGACTAAATGGGAAAACAGTATTCAACCTCGTGTAATTTCCATCTTGATCATATGGCCCATGTGTAGGTGGGGCTGTTAGTGTCCAGCGAACAATACCATTTTCGTCAATTGAATTTATATCGGTACGATTCATAATAACATTATAAGAAACCGAGAAAATATTACTTATCTGATGATCGATATTGCTTCTTAGTGTTATTCTCCTATAATCATTAGCTTGTATAATTCCATCCTGATCAAAAATACTAGTTCCCAAAGAAAATCTAGTTTTATTATTACCTCCTGTAATATTTACAGAATGATTATTAACGGGAGCCTTTCTGAATACAATATCTTGCCAATCATAACCTTCGCCATAACTATTAATTTGCTCTGAAGTAAAATATTCACTCCCTTGTTCCTCTTTGGTGTAAATATTATAGAGTTGTGCATATTCTTTAGCATTCATCATATCTTGTTTTTTTGCTAATGATTGCACACTATAACTCCCAGAATATTCAACCTTAGTCTGTCCTTCTTTACCTTGTTTAGTAGTTACAATTATAACCCCATTTGCACCTCTAGAACCATAGATTGCTGTAGCTGATGCATCTTTTAATACTTCCACACTTTCAATATCGGCAGGATTTAGAAGACTTTCATTTCCTGGAAATCCATCAATAATCCATAAAGGCTCATTACTTCCCTGAATAGAATTTGTTCCTCTAATTCTTATTTGTATAGTACTTCCAGGAGCACCTGAGTTTTGTTGAACTTGCATACCGGCAGCTCTACCTTGAAGTGACTGACTCAATGTAGTTGTTGGAAAAGCACTAATTCTATCACCACTAATGGAAGATACTGATCCTGTGAGATCACTCTTTTTAATATAACCATAGCCAATAGCAACTACTTCATCTAACTTTTGAAAATTTTCGTAAAGCACTATTTTAAGAGTTGTTTTATCTTTAGTGTCAACCTCTTGTTCTATATAACCAATATATGAAATTCTCAAAGTAGCACCGGTAGTGGTGGATAATGAAAAATTTCCATTGATATCGGTCACAGTTCCATTGCTTGGCACACCTATTTCTATAACATTGGCGCCAATCATGGCTTCGCCTTTTTAGTCCGTTATTG
>JBAYFA010000107.1:0-4737 GCA_041667425.1 Bacilli bacterium | reverse complement strand
ATACAAGCGAATGGATATAGAGTTAAATCACGTTGATTTTGAAACTACAAAAAAATTAAATATTTTAGAATCAAGATTGGTCAACGTTAATAAAAGAAATAAACTCTTATACACTAGCAAACTATATAATAAAAACGGCATTGATTTATACACAAATAATCATGAAAAAAATGAAAAATTACTAAAATTCCTGTTGAGTAAAAAATCTTCATCTTTTGAATTGTTTAACACACATGATCCAGATGTTTCGAATGATGAAAAAGAACAAATGATAAAAAAATATATATCTTTAGTTAGAGAGTTTGATAAAGAAGAAAGAGAAACAGGACAAAGTAACGCATACATAGCTTATCCATATGTTATAGGAAAAATGCAAGGTGATGATTTTAATATAAGAGCACCATTAATTCTTGTTCCTGTAAAGTTCTTTTTAGATGGTCCTAATATTTATATACGTAAAGATCAAGAAAAAGATATTTTGTGGAATTCACACTTAGTACTTTCACATTATAAATTCATGAATAAACCATATGAACTTCAAGATAATATTTACGATTTTGAAGAAATTAGTTTTGATACAGTCATTGATTTATATAAAGAATTTGATATTAATATCATAGATAAAGAAAATACATTCACAAAATTTGTTGATTATAATAAAGGGTCATTCCCAAAGTTTCAAAATGGCGAATTTTATTTACTTAGAAATTGTGTACTAGGAAATTTTTCATTTTATTCTAGCTATCTACAAAAAGATTATAAAGTGCTTCAGGAAAAAGAAGAGATTTCTAAAATATTATCTGAATTACTTGAAACATTTAACATTGATAATGAAGGTTATGATGGAATATTTGGGGATAGGGAGCCCTCAGATAAACAATATTCAAGATCAATCGGAAAAGATAAGGATATTGTTTATATCAACGATCTTAATTACTCACAAGAAAAAGTCATTAACGCAATAAAAGCTCACGACAGATTAGTTGTTCAAGGACCACCGGGTACAGGAAAATCTCAAACGATTACTAGTGTTATTGCGAACTTTGCATTAGACAATAAAAAAATACTAATGGTATCTCAAAAAAAAGCTGCTTTAGATGTGATTTATTCAAGATTGGGTGAGATAGCAGATAAAGCCTTAATCTTGCATGATATAAAAAATAAGGAAAGTTTCTATAGTCAACTAAAGTCCATCACAACCACAGATGAGACAATTGAAGATGAAAATAAACTAAAGAATTTATCACAAGAGATTGATAATCATATACAAAAACTTTTTGAAATTGGGCAAAAGTTATATTATACAAACCAGTTTGGTGCTCCAATCTCAAAAATATATAGAGAAAATTTCGATAATAAGTTAATAACAGATAAAACTGCTACTGAAATATTTAGAAATAGTATTACAATAGACATAGATAAACAAAATTATGATGAACTTGTTTCGTCATATAATCTATTTAAAAATAAAACTTTACTATCAGACTGTATGGAATATATAAATCATTCAAGAGAATATCCTTGGTTAAATAAAGTTAATCCTAATTTAGGCTTTTTTGAGTATGAAGAGTTTGAATTTGAGATAAAAGCATATCAAGACCTTCTTGATAAAAAGAATAGTGAAGGCTTTATAAAATCCTTTAAATATAGAAGATTAATAAAAGAAATGCACTTAAAAATTATTCAAAAATATTTCTCAGATAGCAATTTATATGGATTAAACAAAGTTAATATTTTTTCTATGCGTATAGAAGAGGTGAAGTTTGGATTATCAGTTCATGAAAGATATCTTAAAAATAAATTTCACTACTCAACAATGGGAATAAACGATCAAAAATATTTTAATTATTTATATGACCTTGTATATAAGCACTATTTGAATTTAGAGGATGTTAATCAAAGGCTATACGATTATGTTATATATAGAATGATTTCTTTGTTTGAATCTAGGAATAAACAAGTTTACGAATATTTATTACAATTTAAAGAAATAATAAATACTATTGAGGATAAAACAAAGAAAAAACAAGAAGTTACGAGAAGAATCGTTACGCAAAAGTTGATGGAAAAATCTAGTGAGTCACTTCAACTATCTAAGAGATCGAAAGAATTTATTAGATTTATGAACAAAGAAAAAAGAAAACTTAGCGTGAGTAAATTTTCGAGTAAATATTTCCATGAATTATTTTCTTCTGTTCAAATATGGTTATTAACACCTGAAGTAGTCTCAGAATTATTGCCAATGATTGATGGTATGTTTGATTTGGTGATTTTTGATGAAGCATCTCAGATTTATGTTGAAAGAGCTTTACCTGCAATTTCTAGAGGTAAGAAAATATTAATTACTGGAGATCATATGCAACTTAGACCATCTAGTTTAGGTTCTGGAAGAACATCAGTTGAGGTTGAAGATGATGATTTATATGAATCAGCAGTTCTTGATGAAGAAAGTCTTCTCGATTTAGCTAGATCAAAATTTAATTATG
Source organism: Bacilli bacterium (assembly GCA_041667425.1). Taxonomy (GTDB): domain Bacteria; phylum Bacillota_I; class Bacilli_A; order ML615J-28; family CAG-698; genus JAQVOS01. The sequence goes on along the minus strand of JBAYFA010000107.1, from coordinate 2,251 downwards.
AGATACTTAATTATCATTACAGATCCAAATATGAAGAATTAATAGCGTTCTCTAATTTTGCGTTTTATCATGGAAAACTTTATGTATCTCCAAACCCTGCTATATCAGATGCACCTCCTATTAAATACATAAAAGTAGAAGATGCAATTTGGGATAATAGAAAAAATTATAGAGAAGCTTTAGAGGTGGTGACAATTGTTAAGACGCTTATAAACGATGAAGATAATCAGTTTTCCATTGGAGTGATTTCATTCAATAGTGCGCAACGAGAATTGATTCTAGATCTTCTTGACGAAGAATCCCAAAGAGATCCAGACTTTGGTACAAAGCTTATGCTTGAAAGAGATAGAAAAGAAAATAATGAAGATTATGGTTTTTTTGTAAAAAACATTGAGAATGTTCAAGGTGATGAAAGAGACATAATTATTTTTTCAACAGCGTATGCAAAAAACACTGCAGGAAGATTTGTAAGAAACTTTGGATGGCTTAACCAAACTGGTGGTGAGAATCGATTGAATGTTGCTATATCACGTGCAAAACATGCTGTATATCTGGTTACATCGATTACACCAGATGATTTCATAGTAGATGATTTAAAAAACAAAGGACCCAAGATATTTAAAAAATATTTAGAGTATGCTTATGCTATTTCTAATAATGACAAATTAACAGCTAAAAGCATTCTGCATTCGTTAGATGATGTCACTGGACAGCAACATGAAAAATTAATTACGTTTGATAGTATTTTTGAAGAAGAAGTTTATGAAAAACTGACTCAAAAAGGTTATCAGGTGGAAACACAAGTAGGTATTGGTGGATATAGTATAGATTTGGCAATTGTAGATAAAAAATCGCATGAATATATTTTGGGTATAGAATGTGACGGTAGAACGTATCACAGTAGTACAATTGCAAAAGAGAGAGACTATTACAGACAAAAATACTTAGAAAGCAGAGGGTGGAAAATCCATAGAATATGGAGTTCAGACTGGTGGCATAATCCAGAAAGAGAAATCCAAAAAATAGCTGAAATTGTTACCTATTATGAGAAGAAAATGGAACAAAAAAATATTACCCAAATAAAATCAATTGGATACGTACATATAATTAATAAATTAAGAAGATCAAATCTAGAGTATAAGGAATTAAAAGACAGTATTTTATTTAAACTTGATCAAGAAAGCATTGAAGTATCTACTGATGGAAAAATGAAAAGTTCATATAATGATATAAGACCATTAGATATTGTATTAAAAGAAATTGACGCCATTGTTAAGAAAAAGCTCATAGACAAAAAGAAAGTTATATTTAAAGAATTAATAAATGATTCCAACAAAGATAATGAAGTGGAGTAGCACAAAGACGATAAAAATTGACTCAAATAGGGAGAAAATTGTTACATATGCGCACATACTTTTATTATATCAGTGTAATATTATCAGGCCTTTTTTTCATGTAGAAAGGGCGTTTTTCCCTATCTGCCAAAATCTTGTAGCCCTAAATTAACTCTGGCGATATCCAAATTTTAAAATATGGATCTGAGTCGATTTCTTGGACACTTTTTAATAGAATTTTGCACTCAAATTTGAATAGTATTCTCGAATGCAATCGGTGTCATCTGATCTATTGATCCGTGGATTCGTTCTCTATTGTACCACTTCTCAATGAATGTAAAAATCGATATATATGCTTGATCGTAGGTTGTGTAGTGTGTATGATTTATTAATTCCTTTTTGATTATTGCATTGAAACTCTCTATGGGTGCATTGTCATAGGGACACCCTTTCGCTGAGAACGATAAGTTCAATAACTCGACACTTCGACTATATTCCCTATAAACATCAGCTGTGTACTGTTTTCCACGATCAGAATGTAATACTAATACTTTGTTAAGTCCTCTTGTTTGTAAGGCATTCTCCAAGGCTTCGGTTACTAACTCTGTTGTCATTCTTTTTCCAAACTTCCAACCTATTAGACGCTTGGAATAAAAATCCAAAATGGTTGCTAAATAGCACCAACCGCATTCATCTGTCCATACATATGTAATATCGGACACCCATTTCTCATTGATGCCATGAGTCGAAAAATTTCGCTGCAATAGGTTCTCAAATACTCCTTCATCAGGTTTATGCTTGTATGGTTTGTATGATTTGGTGATAATAGATCTAATTTGCATCAATTTCATTAGATTTTGAGTTCTTTTGCGTGATATATGTATATTATGTTGTTTACTTAACACAAAAGTAATTTT
>JBAYFA010000106.1:0-4761 GCA_041667425.1 Bacilli bacterium | reverse complement strand
CAATGGATGTACTGACAAATAAACTGAAGTTTCTAAGACTTTTTGAAGGGAAAAATCGTCTTAAGTTCACAGGAACCATCAAATTAAAAGGAAGATTTTTATCTTCAAAAATATCTTTATTTTGATAAGCTGCTTGAATCAATAAGGCCGATATATATTCGGTGATTGTAACATTATGTTGTTTGCTGAGGGCTTTTAGTTGATCTAGAGGAATAATCCCCGCGATGAGTCCTAGCCAATTATCTTTATAAATGGGAACTTTGTATTTTAAGGCTCGGGTTTCACGCCGTGCACTATGTAAATGCGTATTAAAATTTGCTTTAAAACTATCTTGTTCTTCTTCTTTAATTTGTTCGATATTTTCCGTCAATATCGGAACATTTTCTGGTAAAGAAACATCTTGTAAACTCAAATACGTATAAATGATTGATTTCAAAAATTCAAGGGCCCCGGTTCCATCGGTTAACGTGTGAAACATTTCAACAGAAATGCGTTTTTCGTAATAGACTACGCGAAACAAAAATCCATAATTATCACGATAACTTTGAAAAGCTCGAAGCATAGAAGGACTTTCTTGTTCGATTCGTGGATAGTGATCATTGGCTTCAAGATAATACCAAAACAATCCCTTCCGTAATCGAACATTAAAGGCAGAAAATCGTTTAATCGTCAACTCCAGTGCTTTTTGCAAGATGAGAGGGTCCACAAGGTTGAACATATCAGCTGATAATCGATAAATATTTGACCGACTCTTTGTAGAGACTGATGGAAATATTTTCCCTGCATTATCAAGTTTATACCATTTTCGTAATTCCATTACATGACTCCCTCCTTTATATATCCATAGGTAGCATCAGTTAATTCTAAATATTGATAATTACCTTGATGAGCATCATTATACGCTTGAATAATGGGACCAATATCCTCTTCAATGGTAAAATCAACTAAAAAGTTATGAACACCTGCTTCTTGAAGTGATTGCATATAGGCCATTAAATGAAGTCTCTTGCTATTTAGAAGAACAAGATTACAATCACCATCATCCATCAAAGGAAATCGAAATCCCATGCGATCTTTTAAATAATATTGTTGTACATGACATTTCCCACAATATTTATTGTCTAATCCCAAAGCCTTATTAATAAGACAGTGTTTGGTAATCATCAGTTCATAATGTCCATATATCATGACCATGGTATTGGCTTCACATCCATAAGTTTTTTGATATGTTGTACATAGTTGTTCAATTTCAGAAAGTGATAATTCTATTGATAATCCGACAACTGCTTTCCCTTTTTCATGAAATGAATAAAGGCTGTGAGCATTAGCAACATTTTCATACACACTCGATATCAATTCCGTATCAACACGAAGCGTTTTTTGATTTTGAAGAGGAGTAATCCGCGGTGATATATAATTGATAGCTGTCTTCTCAGTTTGATATTGACACCACTCCTGTTTTTCAACTATCACATGAGAAACCCCCATTGATAAACAAGTTTCTAATTGTTTCAATGTTCGCACTTTAAAATAAAGATGATGAGTTGATGGTGGACAAATCTTCACCGGAATCCACGACTCCTTTTTTGGAGAAATATAGCGGATTCTTGCCTCATCAATAGCATAAAGTGCTTGACGTCTTAATTCATTAATTTGACTAATCGGAAGAAAAACAGAGTCAACTTGAAACTCTATAGACGTGAAAAAATATTCATCGTTTCCTGTTTTTTGAAGTTGTTCACGAATACGATCGTTAAATTTGGAATTGGTAGACAAAGACACCGTTTCATGAGAACACTCCTGGATGGTATGAATTCCATCCGTCACTGTAAGAATTAAATGCTTATTATCTAGTGTCACGATTCCTTGTAAAGGAATTTTTGATTGCTTTTTTTCTTGAACCAACTGTTTGAGCGCAGCATCACTTGTTTTTAAAACCATGGCCGAAGAAGTAATAGGTTTGTGTGATCGAAGTCCCACCACCATGGGTGCCGTAGCCATCGTCAATTGTTGATTTTGAACCATTATTTCATTAACAATGATAGCATCTTGTTCTTGACCAACAATTCTCAATCCATCATTAACAGTAATGGAATCGTTTAAAGCGACCTCAATCCATCCATTTGCATATCCAATCACTTTTCCCACAGGAATTCCAATATGATTGGGAGAATTGATATTAGTTAAATCAGAATTAGATTCATTAAAAATGAATCCCTTAGTAAATTCTCGATTAAACGTTGCTTTCATTTGCTTTTCTGCATCAGCATTAGGTAAATTATCCAGCGCACGTCGATAAGCCTGAGTGGTTACTCCAACATATTCAGGTCTTTTCATTCGACCTTCAATTTTAAGAGATGTAATATTTGCATCAACTAATAATTGTAAATCATCTAAAGTCATTAAATCTTTAGGACTTAATAAATAAGCTTCCTCAGTCACTCCTTCTAATTCATAGGGAAGACGACAAGGCTGCGCACATCGACCACGATTCCCACTTCGTTTCCCAATTAGTGAAGATAAGTAGCAATTTCCAGAATGGCAAATGCACAAGGCTCCATGAACAAATACTTCTGTTTCAATAGGAATTGTTCGAATAACTTCACGAATAACATCCAAACTCGTTTCACGAGCAAAAATAATACGTTGAACTCCCAACTCATAGAGTTTATGAGCTTGAGTGACATCATGAGTATTCATTTGTGTAGATGCGTGAATAGGGAAAGATGGATAAGTATGACGAATATAATGAAGAATCCCCCAATCTTGAACAATGATGGCATCAGCCCCGTGGGTAACCAAAAAATCAACCCATTGAGTCGCTTCTAAAAATTCTTCATCTTTTATAATAATGTTGACAGTCATATATACTTTCACATGATGACGATGTGCTTCTTCAATCATGTCAATTATTTCGTCTTCAGAAAAGTTTTCAAGATGAGCACGAGCTCCAAATTTTTTACCTGCAAAATACAAAGCATCTGCCCCATGAGAAAGAGCCGCATAAAAGGCCTCAATTGATCCGACCGGAGCTAATAATTCTGTTTTAGCCACATTGTTCACCATATAAAATCTCTAGTTGACATAAAGCGGCATATACTTTTTCTAAAAAAGTTTGATCATCAATGACTTCTTCTTTGCCAATATGGGCTTCACTCGTCAAGGGTCCACAAAATCCAATTGATTTTAAAGAATTCATAATCAATTGAAAATCAACTGTTCCACTAAATGGGACCAAATGGGCATCATAATCTCCCAAATTATCATGAAGATGAACACACGCCAATTTTGATGCATATTTTTCAAATACAACATCTTGCAGACAATAAGTAAAAGCATGGGTATGACCTGAATCAAAACACATTTTCAAATAAGGAGAAGAAATGCGGTTAAAAACCTCATCAATATATTCAAGATCACGGGTATTTTCAAGAGCTAGTTGAATGTGATATGTTTCACAAACACGCAAAATTGTTTGAATTCGTCGCAGCCCCAATTCATTCACATCAGGGTGAATTTTTTTTGAAACAGTATGCATGATGACCGTTCGTATATGATAACGATGAGCCATATGAATACCATCAATAATGGTAGCAACATAATCCTCCCCCATTTCATCATCTAGCCATAAATGATTGCATCCGTCAAAACGAAGATGCATCGTTTCAATATCTAGTCCGCATAATTGCGCTTTTTCAACAATTTGTTGAATTCTATCTTCTTGTTCATCTTGCCAAATAAAGATGCCATCAAATCCAATGTCTTTGATAAGACGAAGACGAGTATCCAGATCGTATTCATTACCAAATTCTAAGTATATATTTTTTCGCATGGTCGACATCCTTTCCTAATTATATATTATACCATAAACAAGCAATGAATAAAAGTGCTATATTCATAGCACTTCATTTTTTAATACGTATAAGATTCCAATGGTACGAGGACCACAATGAGTTGAAATAACACCACTTGCTCTAGTCTCTATCACATTGGCAAATCCATATTCATTTTTTATTATATTAATAAGGTAAGTTGCATCGTCTTCGGCCAATGAATGAGTTACAACGACGCAAAACGGGTCCACTCTAGATGCATCATTAGCAAAATACTCGAGCAATACATTCAATGCTTTGATATATTTTCCATGAGGTTTTTTAGCAATTTCCATTATTCCATTAACCACACGAATAATCGGTTTTATACGAAGCATAGTCCCAAAAAATCGTGACGTTCCACTACAACGACCACCCATATGTAAATATTCAAGTGTATCAATAGCAAATTGCGTACGAACAAGCGGCGTAATAGCACTCATTTTTTCAACAATCTCAGGAGCGCTCAATCCTTGAGCACGGAATTCACAAATTTTTAATAATTGAAGACCAATCCCAGCAGATAAATTTTGAGAGTCAATAACATAAACATTAGGAAAATCACGAGCAATAATCACAGCATTGCTATAAGAAACCGAGAAATCGGATCCAAGTCCCATAAAAATGATATCTTCGTCAGCAGGATATTTTTCAAATGCTTCTTGAAATATCAGTGGAGGAAGAGCCGCAGTTTTTGGAAGATTTTTAGTTTCATTCACTTTTTCATACAATTGCTCCGTCGTAATGTCGATTCCATCACGATAAGATTCGCTTCCAAAAGTCACATAAAGAGGTAATATGTCTATTTGATGTTTTTTGTATAACTCGGGCGTTAAATCACTGGTACAATCTGTAATGAGATTCACTTTTCGCATATAAATACCTCCAT
>JBAYFA010000105.1:0-4771 GCA_041667425.1 Bacilli bacterium | reverse complement strand
TTAAACAATGATTTATTTTGTATTATAATATAAAAATTTAATGTTCAAATTATAAAGGGGAAATTTCATTATTATTTTCCCCTTTATAATTTGAGTAGGCGACCAAAGGCTTTAATTGACTTATCACTCTTTTAAAAGTATAATAGGTGTTAATTGGAGAATTTAAAATGAAAAAATTATGGTTTGGTCTTATCTTTATTGGTTTATTTTTGGTGGGTTGTCAGACGACTCCGGTTAATTCTTTTATCGTCAATCAATCATCTTATAATTTGATTGTTGGAGATGAAGTATCTCTTGATATTACAATTATAGGAGAACAGTCTTTAGTGATTGTGAATGAAAATCCTGATATCGTTGAAGTAAATTTGCTACAAGTCAAAGCTCTTTCAGCAGGGGAAGCGATTATTCTTATTCAGATGGAAGGAACTGATTTGTCTTTTGCCATTGACATGACGGTTCAAATGCCTCCAGTTTATCAAATTGATGGACTTCGAGATACTTATGTGAATGAGCAAACAAATTATTCTTTATATGTAGATAATGTATTAGTCGAGGATGTCTTATGGAGTGTAGATGGTGCTTTAAAAGCATCTATTACTAGTGAGGGTGTTTTAACCGCTCTTCAATCAGGAGACGTGGTACTTCAAGCGATCGTTGATGAGGAAGTGGTTGCTAGTATCACGATTACTCTACAACCGGAAGTCATTCCTGATTTTGAATTTGTAACAGAGGGGTTGGCTCTTGTTGAAGAGGTGAGAATCTTAACATTGAGTGTCAGTGATGTGGCTGTTCATTGGTCATCGACTGATCCAGAAATTGCTACTGTTGATCAAACAGGACAAGTGCAATTCGTTGGTAGTGGTGTTGTCACTATTCGTGTTGAGGCAACCAACAATCCTTTAATTTATTTTGAACAAAGTTTTCATGTGTTAGAAGCCTATAATTATAGTGTTGAATTGATTATTGTTGATCCTTCTATTGTCGAAGTGCTCAACGAGAATGTATTTTATTATGATGATATTGATTATCATCGGGGTGTTAATGTATTTTCAACGATTACAGAGGCTATTGATGCTTGTCAAGAAGATTCGGTAGTTATGTTAAACGCTGGCGTTTATACTGAGGATTTTTCGCTTACAAAGAGCAACATGCGTCTTGTTGGACCGAATCAAGATATTGATCCTTTGACTCAAGAACGTGTTTTAGAAGCTGTTTTGGTAGGAAATGTGAGAATATCTGACAAAGTGGAACATATTACGTTTAATGGTCTTTCTTTTACCGAAGATGCAACTGTTTTATTAGAAGGTCAAACAGATTTTTTCACGTTTGTTAATAATCGAGTGTATGAAACGACGCCAACAACTGTTAATTGGACCGAACAAAGTACATACTTTACTGGATTTTTAACTTTTCGATCTGGAGGTAAAAACTCTAATCAAGTAGTGATTGAAAATAATGTGTTTACAACACTAGGTGATGTAGGAATAAATATTTCAAATATGAATACAATCAAAGTTATTCATAACGAGTTTAGTGATTTCACAAGAGATGCGATTCGTATGTCTAATGGAATTGTGGGAGCATCAAGTCAATGGCTATTTATGAATAATACCTTTGATAATGGAGCCTATAATGGAATTTATTTTAGGACTTATGGGTCTAATAGTGAATTTATAGAAAATGTGATATCAATTGTAGATAATACTTTTACAGAAGTTGGAAAAACAAGTGTTGCATTCTCAGGAGCGATTTCATTTAGAAATTATCAAGAAGGACTCACATCCATTAATATTGGATATAACAAGTTTGAATCTTGTAGCAACTATATTATGCTTCGCAATAATGCGGTGACTACCAATCAAGGGAATTTTAGTGCCTTTGTCAATTACAATGCATTTATTGGATTACCTCAAACTTATTTTTTACATAACAAAAATGGAAGTGATACTATTTCAACAAATCCTTCAATCATTCAAATGAGTTATAACTTTTATGGATTAAGTGAAACCACTCCTATTTCAATAGATGAGCATCAAACTAAATTTATGGGGATAGCCTCTTCCTTAACGATAGCAACGATGGATGTTTTAAAGGCAATTCCCCATGTTTATGGAAGTAATTTAGTTCATATTGATAACACTCCGACGATTTTATCAAGTACAGGAGTGGGGTATCAGTCTAGTAATGAAGCCATCTTCAGTGTTAGTGGAGAAGGGGTTATTACTCCTCATCAAGAAGGAACAGCTATTTTGACGGTATCTAAGGGATCTTATCAAACGGTATTTCCTATTATTGTTGGGAAATCTCTCAATGTGGATTATATCTATTTGTTATTACAAACAGCTTTTCAAGAAGAAGGATACGTTGAAGGCTATAATAATGATACTAAATTTGGGACATGGTATGGAATACCTAATGGAGCATGGTGCGCGATGTTTGTTTCCTGGTGTAGCAATGAAGTCGGAATTTCAACGGCCATTATTCCCAAATATGCATCAGTTAGTGCTGGAATGGCATGGTTTCAAGAAAGAGGATTATTTGAATATAAAGAAACATATGTTCCTAAAGCGGGTGATTTAATTTTCTTTAAGAGCGATGGAGCATCGCATACAGGAATTGTTATTTCATGTGATGGAACAACTGTTTATACTATTGAAGGAAATACTAGTGATATGGTTGCGAAAAGAAGTTATAATTTAATGTATAGTAAGATTACAGGATATGGATTACCAGAATATCCCATTTTTGAAGGAGATCCATTTGTGTTTGACATTAGTGGAGCCACTGATGGAGCAGGACATTCAACAAGATAGAATAAAAATGATTAAAAAAATAGCAGCTAATAATTGCTGCTATTTTTTATTGGTTTTGTTAAAGATTTAGAAAATAAGGTATAACAATCTATATTGATATATAGATGTAAAATCATCCCACAAAAATTTTATTTTGTGGGATGCTTTATATTTAATTGGTAAATGATGTTTTAAAGAACACAAGTTTGAGGTGCTTATCAACCCCTAAAATAGGGGTTCCATTAGTCGCGGTACCCGGTTGTGTACACCAAGTTCCGTTATTTAGTCCCGTATCATAGGTATGAGGACACCATAAGAGTTCTCCTGGTTTTAGAGTTTCTAAAGTTCCATTGGTGGTATTGTTAGTTCCGGTATTAGCCCATCCTGTTTTATTGGTATAAGTACCATCTTCATTTGGACTAAAGATGACTTTCCAATAGCCATAGGCTCCGCTATTGTTTCTTCCATAAGTGAAACTTGGATCAAAGGTTAAATCAATATTAGAGGTATTTTCATAGAGGGTTCCTGCGCCGGCATAACCAGTTGGAATGCCTCTAACTAAGGATTGATTATATGGAACAGCGGTATCAGAGCTAGATCCATAAGGACGAAGGTCATTCATGGTTAGTTGATTACCGGTTGTTGGTGCTGATAATGGAATATAACTTTTTTCAGCAACGAAGTATACTTTTCCATCTACCGCCATGGCGATGCCATCAAATCCAACTTTAGCAGCTTGTTCTGCTGGGGTTGAGTTTCCTAACCCAGTTTGACCACCAGCAGCTGGAGCAACGGTTCCAGTATAATAGATCCCAATTTCATTGGGTTCTAATATACCGAAGTTTACAACAATTTCTTTTGAAGAAGAATTGAGCGTTGCCACAAGGGTGATGAGTTTGGCTTCATATGACAGTTTGAGATATGTTCCGGTTGTGATATTAAAGTATGAAGTATCTTGGTCGGCCTTATAACTCCAAGTGATGCCACCTGTGGTTGGTAAGACGAAATCATTAGTAATATGGAGACTCATCATGGCAATCGCTTGATTAATGATTTGTAAATTCGGATCAAGTAATCCTTCCATTTCTGTTTCTTTGGCCTCTAAGGTCGCTTCGAATGTGACAAGGGCTTTTTGAGTAGTAGACAAGGCATTATATTGAGTGCGAGCAGTATTTACTTTGGATTCATCTTGAGTACTTAATTCATAAGGAAGAGCTATGATGAGTAAATCCACTTGATGAGCAGCTTTTTGATCATCAGTCATTGCGAAATTAATAACTTCACCATTGGTATTAACTGGATTTAAAGATACCGACTTAAAGTCTGTCGCATTTTGATTGGTATCATAAGAACCCCAACGGGAAAGTGAGAGGTTAGTTTGATTGGCGTTAGTAGGAGCGATTCCTTCAAAAAGAAGTGACGATCCTATTCCGACGAAATCTACGACATTAGATGCAGTAGCCGAGGTTATGATATTACTACTATTTGCTAAAGCAACAAAACCATTCTTTCCAAGATGAATGGATGAAATGGCATCAGGAAGTGGTAAATAGGTACCACTAGTATTATTGGTGGCATCCATTTGCACAAGGTAATGCTTGTTTGCACCAATGATGGCATTGGATGCAAAAGTAAATACTTGAGTAGTAGACCCATTATTGACTTGAAGGGTATATCCCGATAGGGATAAGTCTTGATTAGTGGGATTGAATAGTTCAACAAATCCATGGGATAAGTTATCATTATCACTCGAGAATAGTTCATTAATGACGATTGGAGTGGAAACTGCATCGAGTGCATGAAGGGCTAATTCTTTTGATTCTAATAAATCAAGAGTGGTCACTAATGTTCGTTGTAATTCCGAAAGGCAATTGTAGGCGATTCTCATGGCTTTAATATCACCTTCATCATCACTTGTGACGATGGATGGTAAAGTGGCAACTCCTTGGTCAAAAATCATAGCTTGTTCTAAATCATCA
>JBAYFA010000104.1:0-4797 GCA_041667425.1 Bacilli bacterium | reverse complement strand
TCCACCTGTAAAATTCAACACTTCTAATAAGGATTTAATAATCATTCCAAATCCCAATGTGATAATGGCTAAATAATCACCTTTAAGGCGAAGCGCTGGAATTCCCACTAGAAAACCAATCAATCCTGCCATTAAAAAGGATAATATAAGTCCCAAAAAGAAACCTAACAAGGCCGGCATCGACACTGCTTTTAATAAAATAGCCGAAGCATAAGCTCCAATCGCCATAAAAGCGGCATGACCTAATACCATTTCTCCCAAACATCCTGTTGTTAAATTAAGAGACACAGCTAAAATAATTGAAATACAGCAATTAATGGTCAATATTACCAAGTAATTTGTTCCGTGTATATTTCCCATAAAAACCTGAACTAACACGAGTAAAACAAAGCATGAAACAAAATTTAATAGGTATCGCTTTTGAACGTTTCCAAATGATACCATCGAGCGATTTGGTGTTTTCATACTTACACCTTCTCACTTGTCATCTTCCCCATTAAACCAGATGGTTTAAATAGAAGAATGAAAATTAAGATTGAAAAAACAATGATATCGACCCATTCTGAGGATAAAAAGGTTTGAGTCATGCTCTCTGATAGCCCAATTAAGAACCCTCCGAGCATTGCTCCTGGTATACTTCCAATACCACCCAAAACGGCTGCCACAAATGCCTTGATACCAAGACTTCCTCCTACATAGGGGTCAAAAGCCATGCTATAACTACAAAAAATAATGGCAGCAAGACCAGCTAAGCCAGCTCCAATCGCGAATGTGAAAGATACCACACGATTAATGCTGATTCCCATCAGTTTGGCAGCATCAGGATTTTCTGATACGGCACGCATGGCTTTTCCCATCTTTGTTTTCTTCACAAATAATTGCAAACAAACCATCACCACAATCGAAATGGCACACGTTAGAATTGATACCTTATGTAACTTCACAGTCCCAATAATAATCGTTGGAACATCGAAGATGAATACTTGGGTAAACATCCGCGCGGAAGAAGTAAATAATTTTGCAAATAAGTTTTGTAACAACAAACTAATCGCAATAGCAGTAATCAACGACGTAATTCTTGACGATTGTCGCAGTGGTTTATATGCCACTTTTTCGGTCAATATCCCCAAAAGTGAACAAATTAGTATAGCAACAATAATTGATAACCACAATGGACAGCCAATGGAGGCTAGTAATGGAATTGAAAAAATGGTCGTATAGGCTCCAACCATGATGAAATCACCATGAGCGAAATTGATCAATTTAACAATTCCATACACCATCGTATATCCCAAAGCAACCAGTGCATAAACACTACCCTTTTGCAATCCATTCATGATTTGTTCAATGATGGTGTTCAATCTCATAACCTCACCTCTTTCATTTTATTTATTCAAGGACTTTTGCTTTTTCCATGACCCCTTGAACATACTTAACAATCGTAATTCCCTTTTCTGGATTTCCTGTTTCATTAAATTGGAATGAGCCTGTCACCCCAACATAAGTTAAAACAGTTAAGGCATCTTTAATAGCAATAGGATCAAGATTTCCCGCTTCACGAATGGCTGCTGCTGCAATATAAGTAGCATCATACCCTAACGCAGAAAACGCATTAGGAGTTTCCTCATATTTTGCTTGATATGCCGTAATAAACGCTTGAAGACGAGTATTATCCAAGTCACTTGCTAAATAATGATTTGAAAAATAAACATTATCAATTTTTGCAGGATTCACGCCAGACACTGTCATAATTCCATCAAACCCATCAGCACCCAAAACAGGTATTTCATTTCCTGAATTTCTAAATTGAGTAATAAAGACCGATGCTTGTTCATAATATACAGGAGCAAATACGACATCTACATCTAGTCCATTAAGCGTAGTAATTAAACTACTATAATCAGTATCTGCTGGTCTAAATCCTCCATCAAACATAACAACTTCTAAGCCCACCCGTAACGCTTCGCCACGATATGCTTCAGCTACGCCTTTAGAATACGTATCACTCGTATCATAAATCACAGCAACTTTGGTAGCTTCTAAATCTTCTGCACTGAATTTTGCCATGGCAATGCCTTGATCAGGATCAAGAAAACAAGCTCTAAAGATATATTCACGATCTTCAGTTACAGCAGCATCCGTTGCTGAAGGAGAAATCATCGGTGTGTGATTATCTTCTGCTTCTGCAGCAATAATTTTACTATTTCCACTGGTAACTTCACCAATAAGCACATCAATTTTATTCGCAATTCGTCCAAAAGCAGCCAATGCTTGAGCTCCTTCTCCTTCATCATCTTCATCATAAAGAACAACTTGCTTTCCTAATACACCGCCATCACGGTTAATTTCCTCAACAGCGAGGACAACGCCTTTACGGACCGCCTCACCATAACTACTTAAACTTCCAGTAAAAGGACCAATAACACCAAATCCAATGGTGTCGTCTTTCTGACAGCCCACTAATGCGGAGCCCACAACCAATAACATAACTAAAACAAAAAACTTTTTCATACCTTTTCCTTTCCCTTTCCATATAAGCAGTGCTTTAAACAAAAATAGCCCTTGTCTCAAAGAGACAAAAGCTATTACTTCTGCGGTACCACTCTCATTGCTGAATAAATTCAACCACTTTTAACCAATGCAAACACATTGCTAGCACGTTAACGAGTGCCAATCGGTTTTTCCTACTTAAGTTCAGAAAACTGCTAACAGAATGAGATTTCACTTGCTTCACGGACTACTTTACACCAACCAGTAGCTCTCTAAACCTATCCACAAATTACTTTTTTTCTGCTCATCGCATTTGCTTATATTGTAATTGATTATACACTTATAGAAAAAAATGTCAATATCTTTTTTTATATAAAACGTTTACATTACATTTTTATTTTAAAATATAGCAAATAAAAAGGTCATTCTTTAGGATGACCTTTTGCTTAAAGTAACAAAGTCAACAATCAAATCAAACAATTACTTTATATTATTTTCCCTTAAATAATCCCAATGTTTGAGTCACTTCTGTGACAAAAATAATTCCCTTACCTGGTTCATCAATATGGATTTCTTCGCGAATAGAATTCGTAATGATCTCAACTTGATCATTTTTTGCAATAATTAATACGATTTCTTTTTCGGGTTCGATTTCAATGTTGAAGATTTTTTGCGTCTCATGAATTCCAGATCCTCGTCCATTGATAATCGTTCCCCCTTGTGAACCCGCTCGTTTAGCCGCATCGATGACTTGTTCCGCATTTCCTCTTTCAACAATTGTAATAATCAATTTATATTCCATATGATTTTCCTCTTTTCTATTCTCTGTCACTTCTTTATAACAATGTGCTCCAATAATATTACTCAATGGAATGGAAAAAGCAATCCCATGACTCGGTTTATTCATTTCTAGTTCCGTGGAAATCGCAGCCAATGCTTCATCGCCAACAACTTTTTCAGCACCCATTAACACCAACTCACGACAATCATCTATCAATCCAAGAAAGTTTAAAATAACATTGTTAACCGTTCCTCGACTTCGAAGAATGGTCGCCCCTTTCAACCCATGGACTTTCCCAACACGAATTGCTTTTGTTGCTTTCCCACAGGGGAGAATGAAACAATATAATTCATAATTATTATATAACATAGTCAATTCCTTCCTTCTTAGATTTAATCTTAAATAATAATCCAAGAATTTCAATAGAGATGATCGGCATCATGGCGATTAAAGCAATCATTCCAAAAGCATTTTCAACAAGCCCAGTGGCTGGAGAACTAAACGCAACCCCTTGAGCAAATGTTAAAATAAAGGTTGCACTCATCGGACCAGACGCTACCCCTCCAGCATCAAAGCCAATTCCCACGAACAGTTTAGGACTAACAAACATTAATCCCAATGCCAATAGATATCCAGGAACAAGAATATGCCACAATTTAATAGTTGGAACTAAAATTCGCACCATATTGAGAACAAGAGCAATCCCAATCGCAAAACACAAAAAGAAGGTCACAAATTTGCGATTAACATATCCATTGGTAATGTTTTCTATTTGTCTTGTTAAAACGTAAACGGCAGGTTCAGCAATGACAATAGTCACCCCAATCACAAACGATACCAATAACAACCATATTTTTTGATCTAATTGCGCCATTTCACGCCCAATAGTATATCCCACTTCCATGAACCCTTGATGGGCCCCCACTAAAAATAAAATAAGACCAACAAACACATAAACAAATCCTTTAAGAATCCGAGAAAATTGTCGTTTATAGACTTTAAACACTAGTAAATTGGCAACAACAAAAATCATCAAAACAGGAATAATTGAAATAACCGTGCTTTGGGCTTCACTAGGAATAGCACGAAGAAATGGAGACCAAATAGATGTTCCCAAATCAGTAACCTCTACCACTTCACCACTTAACGTGTCAACCCGAGTCAAAATAGACAACATCAATACTCCTACAATTGCCCCACTAGAAGCCAACCCAACCAATCCAAAACTATCTTTTTCAGATTTCTTACCATTTTTCTTAAGGTTAGACACACCAACCGCCAGGGCCAATATGAACGGAACCGTTAATGCCCCCGTTGTAGCTCCTGAAGAATCAAAAGCAATCGCCATCATCGATTGGGGAATAAAAAACATCGATAATAAAATAAGTCCATACATTACAAACAATATTTTATACAATGGTATATCAAATAAAATGCGAATCAAACCCAACATCACAAGCACAGCAACACCCATAGATACATAAATAATGAGTTGGCTAGCCGAGATAACACCTTGAGTAATTATC
>JBAYFA010000103.1:0-4842 GCA_041667425.1 Bacilli bacterium | reverse complement strand
TGGTTAATTTTTTTTGCTTTTGCGAGTTCCATTAACCGCGACGTGATGGCATAATCATAAGGACCTGATCCATCTTTTGCACAAATAGACACATCATATTCTGTACAATTAAGATCAAGACCAATGCAGCCCATATCGACTGAAATCATTTCATCCATATCAGGAACATGACTTGCTCCATGTCCAACTTCTTCATAAGTAGAAATGATGAATAAGACTTCACATCGAGGTTGGATGTTATGAGCTTGTAAATAATCAATCAGTCCGAATAAAATAGCAACGCTAATCTTATCATCTAGAAAACGTGATTTAATAAATCCGTTATCAGTGATAATTGTCTTGGGATCAATGGCGATAAAATCACCACTAGAAACGCCAAGTTTTTGTGTATCTTCTTTTGTTTTGACCATTTCATCTAAGCGAATATGCATATTAGCGGCATCGCGTGGAAGCGTAGTTGCTTTGTCAAAAACATGAATGGCAGGGGCATTGGATAGGAAGGTTCCTTGATAGGTTTTTCCATCTCTTGTATAAAGGGTACAATATTCTCCGTCATATGTAGGAAGAATGGGTCCGCCAATTGGAGTAAAGGTAAGGGTTCCGTCGCTATTGATGCTGCGAACCATCGCCCCTAAGGTATCAACATGGGCAGATAAGCCGACACGATAAGCCGACTTTCCTTTCATAGTAATGATTAAATTACCTTTATTGTTTTTAGTATAGGTTAATTGTCGTTTATCGCATTCTTTCTCTAAAAAAGAAATAATGTTGTGAGTATAGCCACTGGGGCTATTAATTGAAAGTATTTCTTTTGCGAATTCTAAAATTTGTTTATTTTTTTTCATTAGTAATCTCCTTTATTAATTGTTGAATATCTTGTTCATCAAAATGATATGTTTTGTTACAATAATGGCAAACGATATCGATTTTATGGTCTTCTTCTTTCATGGTTGTGAGTTCTTTTGCTCCCAGAGTTAATAGACTTCGAGCAAATTGTTCTTTTGAACAGGGGCATAAAAAAGATACAGGCATCGAATCGATTATTTCATAAGCCTCACCAAAAAGAGAGGCAAGAATAGTTTCACTGGATTCTTTGAATAGTCGGGAGGGTTCAGGAAGTTCGGATAATTGTGATTCTAAAGAGTCGATGGTTTTACTTGTCGCATTGGGAAGAAGTTGAATGAGAAGGCCTCCACTTAATAGACAAGTATTGTCAACATCCACTTGAATAGCTAAGATAATAGCGGTATTGGTTTGTTCACTTTCCATGAAGTAATAGGTAAAATCACGGGCGATATCACCGGTGATGGCAATAGAAGAAGTAAACAAATCTTTCATTTTGAGATCTTTGATGACATCTAAAAATCCATCTTGTCCGATTCCCATGGCATCGAAAAACCCGTCTTTGTTGATGAAATTAACATGAGGGAAATCAACATAGCCTCTGACGCCTCCTTTAGAATTGGCATCAACGATGATGTTTCCTAATTGACCATTCCCGTTTAGTTTTAAAGTAAGGGCTTGATCGCCTTTCAACATTCCTCCCATCATTTGCCCCATTGACAGGACTTTGCCTAAGACAGAGGTTGCGGTTGGCCATAAATCATGGCGACGGATGGCTTCATTTACAGTATTCGTGTTGCGTAATAAATATGCTCTGACTTGCTTGTCCAAGGCAAGGACTTTGATGAGTTGATCGGCTGTTTGTTGCATCTTTAATCCTCCTTTATCTCAAATTATTATAGCACAAAAATAAGTAAATAGAAATGAAAAGTCATAAATGGCCCAAATTTTCCCTATTCAAATAGTTGTTTTTGTGGTATAATACTATTCATGGAGGTCTCTCTTATGGATAAAATTGTATCGAGAACCAAGTACGATCGTCGTCAACATCGTGACTTTTATTTATTTCATATGTTTCATCGCAACTACTCTACTTACTTTATGATTGCTCTTGCCATATTTGTTTTTATTTGGGCAATTATTAATGCTTCACAACTTACTGACCCCAATCAAATTATGATTTCATGGACCATGGCTGCTTTTACTATTTTGATTGTTCCAACCATGGTTATTAGTAAGATAAATGGAATTGTGAAAGTTGAAACGAAGAAGCGTAAAGATTCAACTGATATGATTGAAGTAACTAAAGCAAAATTACAACGCAGTACGGATATTTCTGATGGGAAGGTCGTATTTGGTTGGAATCAAATTGAAATTGTTTGTGAAACAAAAGAATATATCTATATTTATACAGGACAAAATCAAGGCATTTTTATAGTAAAACGTGATATGATTGAAGGAAGTGCTGACCTTTTTCGTAAACTGGCTCATAAGTATATGAAGCCAAATAAAAAAGGAAAAGTGAAATATAAAACATATTTCCGGATCCCTAAAGATGACAAACGATTATAATTCTTGGTTTCTTCAAAATGAAGACTTACTCAAGCATTTGTATCATCATGAATCCTTACTCTTTGATCGGATGAGTGATGTGGTATTGGTGATGAATCATGTGCAACACATTCCCGAATCAGAGAAAAATGCTGATATTGAAGTGATTTTTGATGTGGGCTTTAGTTATTTATTTCATCGAATCGAAGAAATTAAAATATATTTAGATAAATATTTTGAAGGAGATCTTCATCGCATGCTGCATGTCGATACATTAATTAATTATGCCTTATATTTGGAAGATTTAAAGGATACGCTTGTTGAACAAGAAGCATGGAATGACAACATCAAGTATGGATTTGATCAAATTGAAAACCAAATTGAAGCGTTTTTAAATGAAGATCAAGAAGTATCAGATTCAGTCATTGATGATTTCAATGTGATTTTAATGAGTATTATTCCTGGTCAACACGAATATCTGACTATTCCTGAAGTATTCTCACGAATTGTTGAAGAATTAAATATTGAAAATGAAGCGTTTATGGATTCATAAGCGTCATCATTTATTCAAAATAAAACTCTAAGTTTTTTAACTTAGAGTTTTTATATGAATCCAATGAATGTTAATATTGATAAAATGAAAAAAACCAGTCCAGCGAGGATATTGAGTTCAAATGATAATTTTTTGGAAAGTGATCGTCCTAAATGAATTGATAAATAGGTCAAACTCATACTTACGACTCCAAAAATGAGGGCAGGTATGATGATTTGATCAATTGAAAACGATAGGGAGATACCGACTAAAAAGCTATCAATACTAACGCCGATGGCTAAAAGAAGAATACTCATCAGGGTTTTAAGCGGGCTGCATTGCTCATCTTTCTTTTTGGTCACGGCAAAAATTGCAAGAAGAAGAAAAATAGTGCCCCCAATGACATATCCCCATGATGCAAATGATTGAGAAATCCAGCAAGCTAAATAAAACGATGTAATTGGAAAGATAACGTGAAACACTCCTATTAAAATAGGAGTGTAGAATATCATTTTCTTTGATTTAGCTGCATCGGTTCCAAATGCAAAGCATGCTGCAAAGGTATCAACACTTAAAGCAAGGGCAATCGAAAACGACAACGCAATCAATTCAATCATTATTTACTCCGCATATGAGGAAACAAAAGGATATCACGAATAGAATCAGCTCCGGTTAATAACATGACTGTGCGGTCAATTCCAATTCCTACTCCACCTGTTGGTGGCATTCCATATTCTAATGCTTCTACAAAATCAATATCCATTTCATTGGCTTCATCATTTCCTAAATCTTTTTCTTTAATTTGATTGAGGAAACGTTCGCGCTGATCAATGGGGTCATTGAGTTCGCTGAAAGCATTTGCATATTCTTTGCGATTGATGAACAATTCAAAGCGATCAGTAAATCGAGGATCAGTCGTATTTTTCTTGGCTAAGGGACTAATTTCTAATGGGTGTCCATAAACAAAAGTCGGTTGAATCAAGGTTTCTTCTACATACTTTTCAAAGAAGAGATTGATGATGTGTCCATAAAACATTTGATGTTTTTGAACAACAATATTGTGCTCTTTTGCAAGGGCAAGTGCCTCTTCAAGGGTCTTGACTTGGAAAAAATCAATGCCAGTGATGTCGCGAATAGCATCAACCATATGAACGCGACGGAATGAATTTCCTAGATGAAGGGTATTTCCTTGATATTCAATATCGGTTTTACCTAAGACTTCATTTGCAATACTTGCAAAGCAATCTTCAACTAGATTCATCATCCCTTCCATATCGGAATAGGCAAGATATGCTTCAACTGTTGTAAATTCAGGATTATGAGTGGCATCCATGCCTTCATTTCGAAAAAGTCGACCAATTTCATACACTGCTTCCATTCCTCCAACAATAAGCCGTTTTAAAGGAAGTTCAGTAGCAATTCGTAAATAGAACGCCATATCGAGAGCATTGTGATGGGTTTTAAATGGTTTCGCATTAGCCCCCCCTAAAATGGGTTGTAAAATCGGAGTTTCGACTTCAATAAAATTGCGTGAATCGAAGAAATGTTGAAATGCACGAATAATTTTAGGTCGTAAGAAAGCGATTCGTTTGGCTTCTTCATTGACGATTAAATCAACATAGCGATGGCGACGAGCTTCTTCTTTATCTTGTAATCCATGGAATTTTTCAGGTAGCGGTCGAAGCGCTTTGGCTAAATGGGTATATTGTGACGCTCTGATAGTAATTTCACCGGTATTAGTTCGAATAACAGTTCCGTTAATTCCCACAATATCGCCAATATCGCCTTTAGAAAAAATATCAAATTCACTCTCGGTGAGGGCATCTTTTCTAACATAAATTTGTATGAGTCCTTCACGGTCTTGAATATGCATAAGATCAGCTGTACCTTTGCTCCGAATAGACATAATTCGTCCG
>JBAYFA010000102.1:0-4847 GCA_041667425.1 Bacilli bacterium | reverse complement strand
CTGCAGCTACAGGTGTTCCGGTCACCCAAGTCAAGGTGTTGACTTTTGCTCTTTCAGCTGCTCTAGCGGGGATTGCCGGGGCATTGTATGCTCAATATATGCGCTCAATTTCTCCTGCTACGTTTCATCTTGATTATTCAATTGAAATTTTAGTCATTGTCGTTTTAGGGGGATTGGGATCTTTTACGGGATCGATTCTAGCTGCTACGATTCTTGTTATTCTTCCCGAATTTCTGCGTGTATTTAATGATTATCGCATGATTATTTATTCTGTTGCCTTAATTATTATTATGCTAAAAAAACCAGGGGGAATTTTAGGAAGATTTGAATTTTCACTGTCAAAACTACTGATATTCATTAAAACCCAATTTTTTCGAAGGAAGGTAAAAGATCATGAGTGAACCATTGCTGCAAGCGAAAAACATTGAAATTAGTTTTGGTGGACTAAAAGCTGTTTCAAATTTCAATTTATCGATTTATCCTGATGAATTAGTGGGTCTAATTGGTCCAAATGGAGCGGGAAAGACGACGGCATTTAATTTGCTTACTGGTGTATATCAGCCGACTCATGGGGATATTACGTTGGCAGGAGAACGATTAAATGGTCTTCCTCCTCATGTTCTCGTTAAAAAAGGAATTGTGAGAACATTTCAAAATATCCGATTGTTTAGAACCTTATCAGTTTTAGATAACGTCAAAGTTGCTTGTGGATTAAGGACAACCTATCATGTCCTAGATGCTATCTTTCGAACAAAACGTTTTTGGAAGATAGAGAAAGAGATGGATGAAAAGGCAAAATCTATTTTAAAAGTATTTCATTTGGAAGAATATGCTGAAGAATATGCAAAAAATCTTCCGTATGGGAAACAGCGTCAACTTGAAATTGCTCGAGCCATTGCTACTGATCCCAAATTGTTATTACTTGATGAACCGGCAGCGGGGATGAATCCAACGGAAACACAAGAGTTGATGAAGACTATTGAGTTTATTCGGTCTTTTTATCACTTAACTATTCTTTTGATTGAACATGATATGAAATTAGTCATGGGAATTTGTGAACGTCTTATCGTATTGGATTATGGAAAAATCATTGCTGAAGGATTGCCACAGGCAGTAGCCAATGATCCCAAGGTTATATTGGCGTATTTAGGAGATGATTAAATGCTTAAAGTAGCAAATTTGATTGTTCGATACGGCGATATTGAAGTGATTCATGGATTATCTATGGTTGTGCCTGATGGAGAAGTAGTGGCTTTTATTGGTGCTAATGGGGCTGGAAAAACCACTATTTTGAAAACAATCTCACGATTAGTGGAATCTACTAGTGGAGAGATTGAATTAAATGGCGTGTCGTTGCTCTCATTATCTGCTGAAAAAATAATTGCTTTAGGCCTTGCTCATGTTCCTGAAGGGCGTGAAGTCTTTGCGGGTATGTCAGTAGAAGAAAATTTAGAAATGGGAGGATTTATTTTAACCGACAAAGCCCTTGTGAAAAAGAGAATTGAAGATATGTATCGATTATTCCCTCGATTACGCGAACGAAGAAAACAATTTGCAGGAACTTTATCGGGTGGCGAACAGCAAATGTTATCCATTGGACGAGCACTGATGACGGATCCTTCGATAATTTTGATGGATGAACCTTCAATGGGACTATCTCCTATTTTGGTCAATGAAATTTTTGCGATTGTACAAAACATCAAAGCCATGGGAAAAACAGTGTTACTAGTCGAACAAAATGCAAAGAAAGCCTTACAAGTTGCTGATTATGTGTACGTTTTAGAAACGGGAACCATTGTCTTAGAAGGAAAAGCAGACGTAATGATTGAAAACGATGCCATCAAAAAAGCCTATCTAGGAGCTTAAGAAGTGATTATCACTTCTTTTTTCATTGAGATAATGATTGAATTGTTCTAGGTTTTATGGTACACTAATAAAGTAATAGGAGATTAACGCTATGAATTTTATAAAAGCCTTTTTTATTCCCCAAAAAATGAAACGGTTCCGTTTTATGACTATTTTTATTGCCATTGCCATCTTTGTTATATCGGTATACTTATTAAGAGTTCCTTATCAAGTGATAACAAAGAATTCAAAGCCTGAATTGGTTCAACAAGATATTCTTCGAGTGTTAGCATTTGATGAATTGGATGATGCGGGATTTGATTTTGCTCCCATTAAGAGTGCTCAATATCGAGTGGTTAATGGATCATTGACGTGTGATTTTGAGGATGAAGATACTTATCGTTTGTATACAGCCACTGATACGTTGAATGATCGTCCGATTCAGATTACTTTTGTCTTTGATCCTCATAACAATATTGCTGAACAACTAGAAGAATTGGGTACCCAATATCGATCGATTTATAATATTGAAGACAATGCAGATGCTGTCACATTAGAACGTATTGGTATTATTGAAAAGCTCGCGTTTGTTGAAAAACAAGCCAATCCACTATTGGATGTCCCTGCATTTTTTGCAACAAAGCATGATTTAACTGATGACGCTTTGAGAGAAGAAGGCAATGCTATTTCTAGATTTTCTTATTTTGGAATTACACCCGTTAGTACTCAAGATGATTATGTTTTGATCTTTACCGAAAAATATATTGAATATCAAATTCCGTTGTATTCAGTTGATTTGGAATTATTGACTCCTCAACAAACATTGGCAACGGTGACTTATACTAGTTTTATGGATTTTGATGTTGGAACGATGGATACCATTAGTGATTTTGGTCAAAAATTTGCATCTAATATTTTAGATTTATATATTGAATATAGTACGGTCCAATATACGCTACAAGCGATTTTAATCATTATTTTCTATCCAGCGTTGATTGTTATTATTATGTGGTTGTTCTTTAGAAGAAATGGATACTTAAAGACTTTTAAAGAATATTACAACATCGCTGCAATCTCATCGGTGATTCCAACTTTGATTACCTTTGTTATCCTTTGGTTTTTACCGACCATGATTACCCTTTATGGATTAATCTTGTCAGTCTTTTATATATTCATGTTATATCGAATCAATTTATCTCCGATAGATCCTGAAGAAGTGAAAGAAGTCAAAGAATCTACAGATCAATTAAAACAATTAACTCATTAAAAAATATTTTTAAGATGTTCCTTGCCCAACCATCTTAATAAAAAACAAGGAGAAAATATGACAATTTTACGTATGGTGAAATTAGCGTTGGTCAGTGCTATTTATATAGTGTTTACGGTCATCGTTCACCCTTTATCGTATGGTGCGGTTCAGTTCCGCTTTGCTGAAATTTTGGTGTTACTATGTTTTTTCCGAAAGGATTATGCTTACGCCATGATTCTTGGTTGTTTTATTGCTAATTTATTTAGTCCAATCCTTTTATATGACATTGCCTTTGGTACGTTGCATACGATTTTGAGTGTTATCTTAATTGGAAGATCGAAACGATTGTGGGTTGCCGCTCTAGTTCCAGTTCTCTTGATGCCCATTATTGGATTTGAATTAACCTTGGCTTTGAAGTTGCCATTTTTTCTAACAACACTTACAAGTATGTTGGGAGAAGCAGCAGTTGTGTGGTTGATCGGGTATCCCCTATTTACCATGTTAAGAAAAAACAAAGGGTTCCTTCAATTGATTGAAGCGAACTAGAATGGGAGAACAAATGAAATTTAATGAATATTGTTATATTCGTCCAAATGTTGAAGACATTAAAACAAAGGTTGAGACTTTAATTACACGTTTTGAGAACAGTTCATCTGTAGAAGAGCAATTTGCATGTTATGATGAATTGCGGGTTATTTTCAATACGGTCGATACCATGGGGAATCTTGCTTTCATTCGTCATTCAATTAATACTAATGATGAATTTTATGAAAAAGAACAATCATTCTTTGATGAAAAGGGTCCTCTATTTCAAGAAATGGGCAATCACATCAATCAAATGATTATCAATTCTCAATTTAGACCTGATTTAGAAGCACGATATGGAAAATATTTATTTGAGAAAATCGAACTTCAATTAAAGACATTTAAGCCTGAGATTATTGATGATTTAGTTCAAGAAAATAAATTAGTAACGAAGTATTCAAAAATTTTAGCCAGTGCTAAAATTGATTTTGAGGGAGGAATTCGTAATTTATCACAAATGACTGCTTTCACGCAATCATCTAATCGCGATGTTCGTCGCCGTTCTCAACTTGTAGTTGCTGGATTTTTAAGTGAAAACGAAGAAGAACTGGATTTGATTTATGATGAATTGGTTCATATTCGCGCAAATATGGCAAAAAAACTCGGATTCAATAATTATGTGGAATTGGGATATGCGCGTTTAGGGCGAACTGATTATGGACCTGAAGAAGTTGCAAATTACCGTAAACAAGTTTTAAAAGATATCGTTCCAGTTTGTCAAAAGTTAATCAAGCGTCAACAAGAACGGCTTGGTTTAGATGATTTTAAGTATTATGATCTTAATTTGAAGTTCTTAAGTGGAAATGCGAAACCAATTGGTGATCGTGATTATTTGGTTGATCAAGCCCAACATATGTATGGAGAGATGTCCAAAGAAACAAAAGAATTCTTTGATTTTATGGTTGAACATGAATTATTGGATTTAGAAGCTAAACCTGGAAAACAAGGAGGAGGATATTGTACCTTCATCTTTGATTATAAATCACCCTTTATCTTTTCTAACTTTAATGGGACAAGTGGAGATATTGATGTTTTAACTCATGAGGCAGGACACGCTTTTCAAGTATTTCAATCTCGTAATTTTGATATTCCAGAATATATGTGGCCAACTTACGAGGCGTGCGAAATTCATTCAATGAGTATGGAGTTTTTTGCATGGCCATGGATG
>JBAYFA010000101.1:0-4850 GCA_041667425.1 Bacilli bacterium | reverse complement strand
TATTATTTTTATTGGACAACAAAATTTAGAGCCCATCAATTGACATCTTCTTCGTCATTCTATATAATAGGACCTATCATACACTCCCATAATGAAAGGAAAAATTTTATGTACACTTGGAATTTAGACCGCCTATATCAAGGACTTGACGATCCAAAATGGACGCAAGACTTACAAATTGCTGATGAGTTAATTGCTAAACAACGCATTCTCATGCAACAAGCGACCACGATGGTGCCTCACACCTTCTTAAAAGAAAGCCTTCTCTTAGAAGAAAGCCTTGATACCGTTTTTTCAACACTCTTTCAGTTTGTTAGTTTATCTTTAGCTACTGATGTAGCCAATGTTGAATATAACAACGCTTTGTTATTACTTCGTAAAAAAGCAATTTTAACAACACTTCCTCGCACACAATTTGAAAAATATATTGGATCTCTTACCAATCTAGAAGCCATTATTGACCAAGACCCTTACCTTCAAGCTTATCGATTTATTTTATTAGAAACTCAGCAACACGCCACTCACCTTATGTCAAATGAAGAAGAAGTGTTGGCCTCAGAATTAGGACAAAGTGGAGGATCGTTGTATTCAAAAATGCAAGGAGATCTCACATCAACCTTAGAAGTGACTTATCGAAATACCATCATCACACTATCTAAGGTCCGTAATTTAGCCTATGATCGCGATTCTGCAGTTCGCAAGGATGCCTATTATGCCGAACTAGCTGGCTATGAAAAAATTGCAAAACCAATGAGCTATGCCCTTCATGGAATTAAGAAGGAAGTCTTAACTCTCTCTAAAAAGCGGCAATTTGCTTCTCCCCTTGAAGAAACACTTCACAAGAGTCGCTTAACTAGCAAAGCACTCGATGCCCTCTTACAAGCCATCCAACAATCACTTCCTCATTTTAGACGATATATGAAACGCAAAGGGGAACTTTTAGGTCACAAAGATGGACTTCCCTTCTATGATTTATTTGCTCCAATGGGAAGCATGGATAAAGAGTATTCTATCGAAGACGCTCAAGCCTTTATCCTAAAGCACTTTGCTTCCTTTTCAAGCGATTTACACGATATGGCTAAACGAGCCTTTAATGAATCATGGGTTGACTATCTTCCCAAAGACGGAAAACGCGGAGGAGCCTTTTGCAGTTCTATTTACCCCCTTCATGAAAGTCGTATTTTAACAAACTACGGCAATACCATGGGAGATATCTCCACCTTGGCTCATGAATTAGGCCATGCCTATCACAATCTTCACATCGGAAAAGAGCGAATATTAAATACTTCCTACCCAATGCCAATTGCTGAAACTGCCTCCATTTTATGTGAAACCATCGTTAAAAAAGCAGCCATAAAAGAGGCCACTACCACCGAAGAACGCCTCGGTATGCTCGAACAAGAATTACAAGACGCTACCCAAGTGATTGTTGATATTTACAGTCGCTACTTATTTGAATCCGTCGTCTTTAGCCGCAGTGACAATGAATTTTTAAATGAAACAACTTTAGATAACATCATGAGCAAAGCCCAACTTGATTCCTATGGAGATGGACTGTGTTCATCAACCCTCCATCCACGCATGTGGATCAATAAAGGACATTATTATTCCACAGGACGAAGTTTTTATAACTTTCCTTATGCCTTTGGATTATTATTTGCTAAAGGAATTTATGCAAAATATCAAGAAAAAGGGCCTAAATTTGTGGCATCTATTCAAAATTTATTGCGTCATACCGGTAAACAAACGTTGGTTGATGTGGCTAAATCTATTGATATCGATATCGAAAAAGTCGATTATTGGCAACAAGCTCTATCTGTTATCCAAGAAGATATTGATGAATTTTTATTACTAACCAAATAATATAAACTCCACCTTACAAATTGGTGGAGTTTTTTTATTGCTTGAATTGATAAGTAGATAAATGATACTTGGTTTCAAACCCAGGTATCAGTGCTTCCACTTGAAATTTTATTTCTTTAATAAGTTTTACCGAAGAATTCAAAGTATATTTAACAACCGCTGCACTAAATGCTTCCGCATCTATTTCGATTCCCCATTGAAAATCGTCAGTAATCTTCTTGTTTACGATCGTTTTTTGATGAATTTCGCGATTCCATTGCTCATAGGTTTCCTTATTTATTTCACATTTTACATGATGAGTTCTAAACCATTTCAATTGCATAAATTGATATAAGTGTCTACCTTCATGGCACAACACTCCAATTAATTCTGAGGTAGACGCAGTCATCAACCATTTTTCAGAAGCATAAATTAAACTAGGTGTGTTGGGCCTCGTGTAAGCTCGAACCAATCCCTCCTCATCATCTTCCATCACAACAATTTGAATTTTAGGCGGCTTATACCCAAAACAAGTAGCACATAATAGAATGGCAAATGTGGCATTTTTTTCAATCATTTCAATCGTCATTATTTTTCTTATCTTTCATCATTATTTTTTTTGGAATAATAAAAACTCCACATGCTGCGAGTGTTGCTCCAATCATATCAATTCCAACATCAAGCAATAATCCAGCTCGCCCTGGAATAAACGTTTGTATAATTTCATCTATAATTGCAATCGTCAAAGTATACAAAAGAATTCGAAAAAAACGTCCTGATCGTCTCTGTATGCCCGGCAATTCTTGAAAGACCAGTAAAGCACCCAAAATAAAGAATTCTCCTACATGTGCTAATTTTCGAACCCACAAAGACACTGTAGTAAACACAGGATTTGTACCAAATCCTTCTAATAAGGAAACAATAAGTTGGGTAAATCGTCCACTCATGACACTTGAAGTAGCTCCCACTTGAAGTGAATTAAAAAAGATAAAGCCAATCCAAATACCAATGAGAATCCATAAACCGGTTTTTTTCATTTTCTCCTCACTTCTTTCTTTACTTTTATACTTTATTATACTTGATTATTCATGGTTATTCAATGAGTTTACACATTTTTTTGATATCGAAATTTTATTTATTCATTATTTTATCCTGAACTCACTCATCATTTACAATTCTTATTAACTGTTTTTTGTAACTTTTAACAATGTATGATATAATGATAGCCGATATCTATCTTGACAAATCTTTTGAGTCATGCTACAATGTTTTGTATATCAAACCATTTGATATTCAAAACATTTAAAGGAGAATTTATCATGACTCAAAAAATCGCCATCTTAACCGATTCTTCATCGGCCATTTATTCACATCCTCATCCCTATAACAATCTATTTATGATTGATTTACCTTGTTTTTTAGGAGAAGAGATTTTCACCAACTTTGCTATTCACCAAAACAAGGATTTTTTTGAAGCATTAGAATCCTCGCCCCTTGTTCCCAAAACGAGTCAACCCTCTGTGGGTGAAATGCTTGTTCAATATAAAGCCATCCGTGATGCTGGCTATACTGATTTAATTGTCTTACCCATCTCGCAAGAACTCAGTGGCACTTATCAAAATGCCCATCTTGCCAAAGATATCGTAAAAGGGATTAATGTAACCATCATCGATACATTAACCACCTCTTCTATTTTATTGGAAATGGCACTCGTTGCGGCAAGACTCGCCACAAATGGAGTATCTGTTGATGAAATTGTTAAAACAATAGCCGATTTAAAAACCAAATGGAGTTATTATTTATCTGTTTCTGATTTAACAGCACTTGTTAAAAATGGACGATTATCAAATGCGAAAAGTTTTGTTGCTAACATTTTTCATATCAAACCAGTTATTAAATTTACCAAAGATGGAAAATTAGTTGGCATCCAAAATGTTCGTACCTTTAGAAAGGCCCTAAAAACTGCAGTAGACTACTTAATACAAGAAGCCACACCTCGCGCCACCATCCATTTAACCTATGCAAAAGAATCCAGTGACGTTAATTTTATATATGATTTCTTACAAAATGCCTTTCCTCATCAACCTGTCAAAAAATTCCCTTTACCAGCAACCATTGTTGCTCACGTTGGCATTGGCGGAATAGGAATTGGATATTTAGATAGCTCTGAATCATGAAAGGATTTCTATGAATACTCTTCGTTTATCCCGAATCGCTCTCTTCACTAGCATGTTGTCCATCGGAACACTTCTTCTCCCCCCAATTCCCATTGGAGATATCAACATTACCTTACAAACACTCATCATCATGTTATGTGGATTACTACTTTCTCCCATAGACGCCTTTATTGCTGCGTTATTATACTTATTACTCGGCATGATTGGCCTCCCTGTTTTTAGTGGATTTAGAAGTGGATTAGGAGTTATTCTCGGACCAACAGGAGGGTATCTCATGGCCTTCCCATTTGCGGCTTTTTTTATTAGTTCATTGACCAAATCACAAAAGTTTCTCCCTTCACTCATCATAACCTTTGTTTTTGGCGTTTGTTTTATTCACCTCATAGGAGTCCTCTTTATGAGTCTATATTATGAGAAAAGCTTCTTTATTATTTTACTAACAAGTGCTATTTTTATTCCGTTTGATATCATCAAATGTATTATCGCATCGATGTTATCTAATAGACTTCGCCATATAGACTATTTTAAGCGCACATAAAATGTGTGCTTTTCTTTTGATATCACCTTGCTAAAAGAAGCAACTTTTGCTATAATATATGCACTGAGGTGTTATCATGAAAAAATTATTATTACTATTATGTCTCTTTCTTTTAGCGGGATGTACCCCAAAAGAAACTACAATCACGATTTCTTTTCAATCCAATGGAGCCCTTCCAATTGCTGCTATTGAGAGTTCACCCAATAGTACTCTGTTGCTTCCTACCCCTTCAAAAGAAGGATATACCTTTGACGGATGGCAAACAGACAGTACTATTTTTTTTGATGAAGGCG
>JBAYFA010000100.1:0-4863 GCA_041667425.1 Bacilli bacterium | reverse complement strand
TTCTTAAAGACTTTTAAAATTTGTGAACTCATTAATAAAGAGTGTTCAATCAAATATAAAAGAACTGAATAATGGAAAAAGGATAATCGAAAGCGGGTGTTATTGTTTAATCACGGCATTAGGCTAGAAGACACTATCTCACTTTTTTCTATAAAGTCTAAACCATCCAAGTATAGCGCTTTTCATAAGTTTTCAAGATTCATTATAATACTATATTTCTTTCCTAAATTCTAAAACTCATATTCTTCTTTTAGTAATCTATGCAAATTTTAACCTTAATATCATCAGGGTTTTTTGTAGATTGCCCGAACTCTTTTGTTCTTTTTCATAAACCCACCTCAGATATTTATCAAATAAGTAAAAGTTATGGGGTTCACATCACATTTTTTGAGATTATTATTGATGAATAGTCCATCTTCATTCAACTTTTCAGCGATTCATCAATTGGAGTCACCACTCTCGACATTAAATGAATAAATTTCATTCATTCTTTTCTGTTGCAGGCTGATTTGAGTTCAGAATTCCGAAATACCAATCTTTGATAAAAACTTTTTTAACTCATTTTCGATACCGCAATCGGTACAGAAATGGATGATTTTTTTGAAATAATCTGTTAGAAGTTGAGGTAAAATTAAATAAGTAATGATAAAGTTGCCTGCCACCACTTCAAATCAATATCTTACAGGAGCTAAAAATTATTTCTTTTTTATTTGTTTAATAGAGAACTTAGTTCATGATAAGTAATAATTTGGAAATTAATTTTTTTAAGATCTGACTCAAAAACTTTATTTGTAACCATGTAATTACTAATTTTATATTCCGAAGGATCATAAATGTCAAACAGCTTCAAGATTCTTTCAATATTATTCTTTAAATAATCTATTCGCCTTGCGAATTTCTCGTCTTTTTTATTCTTATTAAAAAATGAATCTTGATGATTGTAATATTCTTTTAATGATCCCACTTTACCCAAAAACTTACTTTCAACATTCCACAATATTTTGTTTTGAACATCAACTGCTAAAAGATCGTAGTCACCTAATTCCAATGGATGGCCATATTCCTTATCAACTTTATGTAACTCCAAAGATCTTTTTACTAGATATCCTTTCTTGGAAAATAATGCTTCTAAATCCTTTTCCATTTGTTTTTCACAAGCAGATTTCCACTTTGTTAAGCTATCCAAATAATTATTTAATCCATATTCATAAGGTGGATAAAAATACGTTGAACCATTAATCCAAATCAATGCTAATTCATAAATAATAACTGGAGAAAAAATAATGTTATTCCCTTTTTTTACAATTGGCTTTATATCGAATCTATTATCTCTATTTTCTCTATCCCAAACTGGAACAAACCGCTCAATCTGGCCAGATAATGATTTAATCTTACTTTCATCAATAATTAGATAATTTAGCCCTTTAGTAGTTTTGTTAATGTTAGTTTCGCTCTGGTCCTTAAGAATGCTAATATAATCTTTTAATAAATCATCATAATTGACTTCATACACATCTGGAACAACATACTTATTAAAAGTCGCATTAAATTCCTTTGATAAATATACGCAAGCTTGAATAATATTCGATAAGTCAACCCCAGAGTCAACATAAAAAGCCTTTAACGAATTATTATATTTTTCGTCACTATCAGGTATTTTTGGTACATAATCTATGTTATCATATATCCTTTTATTTCTTAATTTTGCAAGTTGCTCATAATATTCTGAATATACAGCGTTAACTCTATAGTCATCTTCAATTTCAATTTTAATATCAAACATCTCATAATGACACTCGTCGGAACAATCTTGCAATACAATAAGCCAATTTGCCAACGCTAAAATATAATCGAGATTTTGATGTTCGTTGTTTTCTTCATGTTTAATTGCTAAATTGGTATCTATTATATAGTTTATTGTTCTAATTCTATGTTTGATTTCCTCTCTATTTTTTATTATGTTTTTAGCGGAAACTTTTTTTGCAACATCGCTTACAAAATCATTATCAGTTATTCCATATCTATTACTTTCAAGCCTCTTCTGATGATAATTATAAGCATTTATTGATGATAACATTTTATGAAGTTCGTATTTATCAAATTTACTTAATTCTAATTCAAACTGTGGAATTACTCTCTCTTGTATTTTTCTAACCACTTTTGTTGCATTCTTAGTAGAATATGTTCCAGGATTAATTCCTATTCTCTTACATACAAGAGCTATGCTTTTCCTAACCTTAACAAATGACTCATCACTAGGCCACATTCCTAAATTTGAATTCGAAAAAACGTATTTCAATTCTAAACTCACTGCTTCAATTTCTTTTTTTTCGTTAACATGTTTCATTATTTCATTAGAAATAAAATTGTAGTCAAAAATACTGTTAGCTTGTAAACATTTAAGTAATTCAACAAAAAACAAGCACTCAATTTCTTTATTTTTAGCATTCAAAATATCAGTCATCAATTTTTCTTCATTAATGGTATATCGGATTATCATTTTCCCATTTGAATAAAATAAATCACTATAAACATATTTCCTGTTTTCTTTTGTAAAACCACTATGGTCAACTTTTTTAGCATATTCATTAGGCATATAGGTAATTTGCACATCTTTGCAGTAAGCTAAGATATTATCGTATATTAAGTCCTCGAACTGAGATATTAATCTTCTGCTCAAATCTTCTACTAAATTTATTATTTCTTTTCTTTGATTCAATGAATTATTTAAATTTTCAAAGCTCATATTAAACGCGAGAAAAATGTGTGCATCACGAATTTTTTTATATATGCCACAAAAGCCAGAAACTGACTTCGAAGTAAGACGTTTAAATCCATCATCTTCATTTTTCACATCCCATGAAAAAGGATTTGAAAACATTTCGCTGTATCTGTCAAACGGGAACCAATCTTTGTATTCAATATATTTGTAAAAAATATCCCATTCTACCGCGTAAACATCAGTAATCACATTATTTATGTAGAATGCGCCCTGTGAAATCTCTTTGTTTTGTTTTTGCCATGCATCAAAAAAAGAACTGAGCCCACAGTAAAAATTATATGAGCCGTTTAATAGTTCATCTTTCTCAAAAAAGAAATCAACAAAACTATTTACATCTCTTGCTTGATATGCCATTGAAATTAGATCGTATATATAAAAACTCCTAAACGAATCATTAACCCTTTTTATTTCATTTTCGCCAATATTAAAACCACCACAAAATGACACTAACTTAACTTGTTTGTCGCTTATATCATACAGTTTACATTTTGGAATTTTATCTGGGACAATCATTTTCAAGTTATGGCCAGATAATTGTATGTTAATCTCATTTATTATAGTTTCTATTTCATCTCTACTGTAATTTAATTCATTGATAAAAAAAATGACTTTATCCCGCATGTTAATAGCGAAATCAAAAAGCTTATCTCCGACTATATCCTTTCCATTTTTCTTTAAGATTCCAGGACTAATATATAAAATATTGGAATCAGGAGATAAATCAAAATTATTCTTTAACGCATGAAAGAGTATAGAATTAGCAATACTCATACTTTCACGTTTAGAAAAGCTTTTTTCCTTATACAAATGATTAAATACATCGACAATAATACTTGGATTAAACAATAAATAATACTGATTTTCGTTCTTAATAAAATGGGTTGTGACAGTACTATTTTGATTTACATCCAAGAACTTAGACAATACAGAATCATCCCCTATCATAATTGAACTATACTTGTTTTTACATTCAATATAATAGTTTTCATTTGGAATAGAAATATTTTTATTATCTACTTTACTTTCATCAAATTCTTCAATTTGTCCGTAATTTTCAACCACTTTTTCAACAAAATCTAGACAAGGCAAAATATCACTAGTAATGTGCATTCTATCCGCAATTGTCTCTAAACTAAAATAGAATGGTATTAAAAAATTATGTCCCGTTCCTACAAAAACAGAATAGAACTTTCCATTAAATGGTACTTTAATCTCGCCGAAATCACATAAAACTTCATCATCATAGGCAATATCATATTTTTTTGAAATTTTATTAATGAGTTCCTTGAATTCGCTATAAGTATTTATTCTTTTTTCACCAAAACTCTTTGCGTGAATTAAAGCATTATTCAAAGTTAAATAAAAAGAAATATGGAATCTATTATATCTCCAGGAATTGACACAAAATGCTGCCATATATAAATCTTCTCTTTTATATTCTTTTAATACATCACATAGGAATTTGCTAAATGTTTCATCTACTAATTCGAATCCGCAACCACCTTGTGAAAATGATTTCAAAATATTTTCAATATCAAAATCCAACTCTTCATCATTTTTCATAAGATTTAACCCCCATATTTTTATTTATGTAATCTTTTTCTGTTATTTTATATTTTACTGAAACTAGTCTTTTATATGATTCCTTTATCATAATATCCATTGCTGATCTTTGGAATCGAACATACCCAATAATTTTAGGAAAGCATCACCATTCTTCGCATAGCACTCAATTGCTCTTTCAAATTCCTTTCGGAAAATTGAATTGATTGTTAAAGCATATATTAGTTTTAGTGTAAAAAAGAATGAAAAAACAGCTCAACACTTTAGGCTTGAATACTTCTTTCCATATCACCAATATTTTCAAAAGCGAGACTTCCTTTGGTTATCAAAAAAGATTCGAATCCACTATCGTCGTAAGAGCTATGAATAGTGGCTTCATAGATATCAATTGTGTTATCGCTCTCATCAATGTCAAAAGTGTAGTCTTTTTCAAATCCTAAATCTAAATCAGACAAATAATAAAAACTATTATTCAATAGACTAAACAGTCTTATTTCGGTCCTATGAATTCCACTTCC
>JBAYFA010000099.1:0-4864 GCA_041667425.1 Bacilli bacterium | reverse complement strand
TTAATCATATTTTATATTTGTTAGAAAAAGGGGTTGCTCGAGGAATTAAAGAAGTCATCGTTCACGCTTTCTTAGATGGACGGGATGTTCCACCTCAATCTGCTTTGACGTATCTTCATCAGCTTCAACAAAAAATTGATGAAGTCGGTTGTGCTAAAATTGGCGTCGTTAGTGGGCGCTATTATGCCATGGATCGTGATAAAAACTATAACCGTGTGCAACGAGCCTATGATGCCTTAGTGTACAATCAAGCTCCAATTAAAGGAATTGATGAGGGTATTCAAGCCTCTTATCAACAAGGCATTAGTGATGAATTTGTTATTCCTTTCTTAGTGAATGGTGATTCTCAAATTCAGGATGGCGATAGTGTTATATTTGCTAATTTTCGTCCTGATCGGGCCATTGAAATATCAACTGCTTTGACGAATCCGCATCAGACAACTTTAGAGGGAACTCGTCAATTTACTGATTTAATATTTGTATCAATGATGTTATATAGTGACCAAGTCAAAGGATTGGTGGTTTTTCCCAGCCAAGAGTTAGTTGATTTGTATGGGGATGTAGTTAGTCAATCTGGATTAACTCAACTTCGAATTGCTGAAACTGAAAAATATGCTCATGTTACTTATTTCTTTGATGGTGGAATTGAACGGGATTACCCCAATACGGATCGTATTTTAATTCCATCTCCTAAAGTTGCAACTTATGACATGCAACCAGAAATGAGTGCTTATGAAGTGTGTGATAAAGTGGTAAGTGCTATTCAAAGTGAAAAATATGATACCATTATATTAAACTTTGCTAATTGTGATATGGTAGGTCATACGTGTGATTTTAAAGCCACTGTTAAAGCGGTTGAAACCGTAGATACTTGTATAGGAAGAGTATATGAAGCGGTCAAACAAGTTAATGGATGCTTGCTTGTAAGTGCTGACCATGGAAATGCTGACAAAATGGAAGACGAATTTGGAAATCCATTTTCAGCTCACTCTACTAATCCTGTTCCATTCATTGTATGTGAACAAGGATATCATTTGCGCAGTGGAGGAACTTTGGGGGATATTGCCCCAACGATGTTATATTTATTAGGGATTAAACAACCAGCAGCAATGACTGGTAAAAAAATAATAGAATAGAGGAGAAAATTATGCCATTTATTAAAGAAGTTTATGCTCGTGAAGTTTTAGATTCTCGTGGTAATCCAACTGTTGAAGTAGAAGTTTACACTGAAAGTGAAGGATTTGGCCGTGCCATCGTTCCAAGTGGAGCCTCAACTGGAAAATATGAAGCGGTTGAGTTACGTGATGGTGACAAAAAACGGTATTTAGGAAAAGGTGTTTTAAAAGCAGTAAACAATGTGAATGATACCATCGCTCCAGAATTGATTGGAATGAATGTATTTGATCAAGTAGGAATTGATAAAACAATGATTGAACTCGATGGAACTCCTAACAAAGGGAAATTGGGAGCTAATGCCATTTTAGGTGTTTCTATGGCGGTTGCTAAAGCTGCCACTGATTTATGTGGATTATCATTGTATAATTATTTGGGTGGATTCAATGCGAAAGAATTGCCAACCCCTATGATGAACATTATTAATGGTGGAAGTCATGCTGATAACAACGTGGATTTTCAAGAATTTATGATTATGCCAGTGGGAGCCCCTACCTTTAAAGAAGCGATTCGAATGGGTGCTGAAGTTTTCCATAATCTTAAAAAAGTATTATCAAAGATGAATTTAAACACAGCGGTTGGTGATGAAGGTGGATTTGCACCGGATTTAAAATCGAATGAAGATGCGATTAAAGCCATCATTCAAGCGATTGAACTTGCCGGTTATGTTCCTGGAAAAGACGTTTATTTAGCGATGGATGTGGCTGCTAGTGAATTTTATAATAAAGATACTAAAAAATATGTTCTTGCTGGTGAAGGCGGAAAAGAATACGATTCTAAAGGTCTTGTTCATTTTTATGAAACATTGGTTGAAAAATATCCAATTATCTCAATTGAAGATGGATTAGATGAAGACGATTGGGATGGCTGGAAATATTTAACTCTCCAGTTGGGTAAGAAAATTCAACTAGTAGGGGATGATTTATTTGTTACTAATACAGAACGTCTTGCTCATGGGATTGCCCTTGGCGTTGCTAACTCAATTCTAATTAAAGTAAACCAAATTGGAACATTAACTGAAACTTTTGAAGCGGTTGAAATGGCTAAAAAAGCCGGATATACTGCGGTTATTAGTCATCGTAGTGGTGAAACAGAAGACACAACTATTGCGGACATCGCTGTTGCTTTAAATGCTGGTCAAATTAAGACTGGTTCTATGAGTAGAACTGATCGGATTGCCAAATATAATCAACTTCTTCGAATTGAAGATGAACTTGCTGATACAGCTGTTTATAATGGAATCAAATCATTCTACAATCTTAAAAAATAATATCGAATGTAAAAAGGCTATTCAAAGGCCGATTGCGATTTCGTAATTGGCCTTTTGTTTGCGCCTAGGAGGGTTTATGGAATTATATCATGGGTGTCAAAACAGCTTCATCATCACCGAGGATCGCTACTTTATCGAGCATCCAAAAGATGTTCCTCATTTTTGCCAACAATATGAGGTTGACGGTTTAATTGTTTATATAAAAGCTCCATTAGAAATGGTACTCTTTAATGCAGATGGATCCCTTGCGACGATGTGTGGAAATGGGATTCGTTGTTTTGTAAAATACGGAATTGATGCGGGGCTGATTTTAGAAGATAAAGTGGTTGTTAAAACACTTGCTGGTAATAGAGTGGTTCAAGTACTGAAAAAAAGTCCATTTTTTGCACGGGTTAATTTAGGAACTCCAAGTTTTCAAGCTAAGAAAATGGACATTGATATTTCTGAAGAAGAGATGTTTGGCCAAAGTGTGATGCTTTTAGGCCAAATTTATCCTCTTTATGCGGTATGGACGGGAACAGATCATGTTGTTGTTTTAGTAAAAAATTTTAAAAGTGTTGAAGCCATCGGGCCATTATTGGGTCGCAACAAACTTTTTAAACGGGGGATTAATGTTAATTTTATGCGTATTATTGATTCTAAGCACATTGAAGTTCATACTTTTGAACGAGGTGTTGGTTGGACTAAAGCGTGTGGAACGGGATCTTCTGCCTGTGTTGTTGTAGGTAACCGCTTAGGACTGCTTGAAAGTGAAGTAAAAGTTCAACTTTTAGGGGGAGAGCTGATGATTGAATTGGTTGATCAAGATGTTTATATGAGTGGACCAGCTGTTAAAATAGATTAGTACTTAAGGTCAAATTAAGGTTTTATGATACAATATAATATGGTTCTTATAAAAGTTAGTCTTTTTCTTTGAAAGATACATTGAATTATGTTATAATAAATTATAAAATAAATAAGAAAGCGAGGTGAAAAAAATGAATAGCGCTTTAAATGAACTCATTAATAAAGCCATGGAAACTGGGTATGTCATTGCTGAAGAATTGCAAAGTTTTTGTGAAAAAGATAGT
Source organism: Bacilli bacterium (assembly GCA_041667425.1). Taxonomy (GTDB): domain Bacteria; phylum Bacillota_I; class Bacilli_A; order ML615J-28; family CAG-698; genus JAQVOS01. The sequence continues at coordinate 1,351 of JBAYFA010000099.1, read as the reverse complement.
GATGAATATAATCGTATTATTCACCAATTACAAGAAGAAGACGTTGATGTTATTACTAAAGCGGAAGAATTACTCAATGAAAAAGTTGATAGCAAAGAAGTGGAAGCTGATTTAAATAAGTTTTCAAGATCTAATGACAGCTTGACTGCTTATATTCAAGATATAAAAATGTTCCCTTTATTGAATTTAGAGGAAGAAGTTGCATTATCTCGCGAAATAAAAGCGGGTGTAGAAGCGAAAGCATATATAGATACCCATCCGGAATTATCAGATGAAGAAAAGGAAGACTATGAATTTTTATATGAAAAAGGTGAAGCATCTCGTGATTATTTTACAAATTGCAATTTAAGACTGGTTGTATGGTGGTCTGCTAAATATCGTAATAAAGGGCTTCCTCAAGAAGATTTAATCCAAGAGGGTAATATGGGATTGATGAAAGCTGTTGAAAAATATGATGGAGAAAAGGGGATTCGCTTTAGTACCTATGCGAGTAATTGGATTCGTAAAAGTATGATGCGTTCTATTCAAAATCAAGCACGAACTATTCGCTTACCGATTCATATATCTTCTTATATTAGTAAACTAAAACGAGTGGAAAAACAATTAGAGGCTGATTATGGACGAATGCCCACGGTTGAAGAAATTGCTGATGAAATGGGAGAACGTGTTGAACGAGTTGTTGAAATTCAAGGGTATATCAATGATAAAATATCATTGGACTTGCCTGTTGGAGATGAAGAAGCAACTAGTTTGGGTGACTTGGTCAGTAGTACTAATTATTTAAGTCCTTTTGAAGAAATTGTGAATTATGAATATGGTGAAGAATTACGTCGATTATTATTAGAACTCAATTCTAAAGAATATCAAGTTATTACTTTACGGTTTGGTTTAAGCGATGGCAATTCAATGACTCTTGAAGAAATTGGTCGAATCATGGGGCTAACCCGTGAACGGGTTCGTCAAATTGAAGCCAAAGCTTTAAGAAAATTGCGTCATCCTAATCGTAGTGAAAAAATTAAACAATATATGCAAATATAAAGTTCTATGAGCAATTTGTTGATAGAACTTTTTTTACGAAAATCCATTTTTTTTCAAAAAATAAAGCTTTTATGGTATAATAAGTATACAAGAAAGAATGATAGTATGGCCTTATTTAAAAAGAAAAAAATTGAAGAAATTATCTTACCAGATCTTACTCTTAATGTTCCTGAAGTGGCGAGTACACCATCTAGTGATACTCCACTATCGGTCTTACCTGCCTCTATTTCTGAAATTATCGAGCGTTATCGATATTTGGAATGCAAAAATGAAGATATTATGAATGCATATTATGTATGCAGAATATTTTCAT
>JBAYFA010000098.1:0-4875 GCA_041667425.1 Bacilli bacterium | reverse complement strand
AGTTTATTGATTATCTCGATTGCAATCATTTTCCGTCTTATGATAAGATTAAGAGTAACATTATTCGATATTATGTATCATACATGAGTGATAAGGGATATAAGTCGCGTTCTATTGCTCGAAAAATGTCGAGTTTACGAAGCTTTTATCGGTTTATGATGATGGAAGGAGTGGTTTCTACCAATGTTTTTAACGAAATTTCTTCGCCAAAATTAGATAAACCACTTCCAAAGTTTTTATATTTTGAAGAACTAGATGCTTTATTTGAATCAATCAACACGTCTACTGCCCTTGGAAAACGGAATATGGCTATTCTTGAATTGTTATATGGGACAGGAATGCGGGTTAGTGAATTGTGTCAACTCAATGTTCAAGATTTTGATTTTTATAATAACAACCTCATAGTGTTGGGAAAGGGTCGAAAAGAACGATATTTACCAATGTATGATCATATGAAAAACGCCTTGCAAGATTACCTATCTCAGGGGAGAATGATCCTATTGGCAAAAGCAAATGATACTAATTTATCCACTGTCTTTTTAAATTATCGTGGAACGCCACTGACCCAACGAGGTGTTCGCATTATTTTAAATCACATCACTGACCAAGCGGCCATCCATGTGAAAATCAGTCCACATATGCTTCGTCATTCATTTGCTACCCATCTTATTGATCATGGGGCGGATTTACGAAGTGTTCAAGAACTTCTTGGCCATCAAAACTTATCAACAACTCAAATTTATACTCATGTATCCAAAGAAACGCTTAAAGATGCCTATTTACATTTTTTCCCAAGGAATAAAAAAGGAGATAAACAATGAAACGTGGATTTAAACGAATAAATGAACGAGGAATTTTGCCTATTCGGGCTACCAAAGGAAGTGCGGGGTATGATTTTTTCGTCATAGAAGATGTGACAATTCCTCCAAAAGAAAAAATGCTTCTACCGACTTATATTAAGGCCTTTATGCAAGAAAACGAGTTTTTATCTATTTTCATTCGTAGTAGTCTAGCTTTAAAATATGAATTGGTTTTATTAAATCAAACCGGTATTATTGATAGTGATTATTATGACAATCCTCAAAATGGTGGTCATATTCAAATTGCACTGTATAATCAATCAAATCAACCCATTGCTCTTAAACGTATGGATCGAATAGCTCAAGGAGTCTTTATGTCCTATTTAAAAGTAGATGAAGATGAGACAATTCAACTTCGTCAAGGAGGATTTGGAAGTAGTTAAATACCATGTAGAGTTATCAATTATAGTATAAAATGCAATGTGTTGTATAGGATGCTAGTTAAAATTCGTTCGTGAAACGTGTTGCAAAAAAAATGAATTTGTGGTATAATAAATAAGGCAAAAAAAATACACACATCAAAGGAGAAGGTCGTCAAGTGCACATCTTTGTGAGGCGGGTTTCGTTGATTTTGGTGGAGGCCAAACAAAATAAAAAGGAGAAAAGAAAAAAATGGCTGTTATTACAAAAAAACAATTGTTAGAAGCTGGAGTTCATTTCGGTCACAATACTCGCCGCTGGAACCCAAAAATGAAAGAGTATATTTATGAAGAAAGAAATGGTATTTATATCATTGATCTTTCAAAAACCGAATTATTAATTGAAGAAGCGTACAAAAAATTGTACACCATTGTTCAAAATGGAGGAACTGTTCTTTTTGTGGGGACACGAAAACAAACTCAAGATGTCATCAAAGAAGAAGCCAAACGCGCTGGTCAATTTTATGTTGATCAAAGATGGTTGGGTGGGACTCTTACTAATTATAAGACCATTAGAAAAAGCGTTGGTCGGTTAACTCAAATTGAAGAAATGGAAAATACTGGCGTCTTTGAAGTTTTGCCAAAAAAAGAAGTTGCTGGGCTTAAAAAAGAACAAGAAAAATTAATGAAATATTTTAGTGGTATTCGTGATATGAAAGGAATGCCAGCGGCATTATTTATTGTTGATCCTAAAACTGAACATAATGCGGTTGCTGAAGCTCATCGTTTAAATATTCCTGTTTTCGCAATGGTTGATACCAACTGTGATCCTGATGAAGTTGATTTTATCATTCCTGCTAATGATGATGCTATTCGCAGTGTTAAACTTATTGTTGGCACAATGGCTAATGCTGTTGTAGAAGCTATGGGTGGAACTCCAATTGAAATTACGTTCCCAGAGGAAATACAACAAGATGATAGAGGCTATCGTGGAAACCACAATCAAAGAGGTGGTTACAATCGCGATAATCGTCGTCGTGACAATACAAAACCTTATCAATCACGGACTCCTCGTCCTGCACGTGTAGAGGTTACAACTGTTCGATCAAATCCTACTATTATTGAAGCAAAACCAGCTGTTGAAGTAAAACCAGTAGTGGAAGCAAAACCAGCTGTTGAAGTAAAACCAGTAGTGGAAGCAAAACCAGTAGTGGAAGCAAAACCAGCTGTTGAAGTAAAACCAGCTGTGGAAGCAAAACCAGCTGTTGAAGCAAAACCAGTAGTGGAAGCAAAACCAGTAGTGGAAGCAAAACCAGTAGTGGAAGCAAAAGCAACTGATAGTAAGAAAAAGACCACTAAAGAACCTGTTGGTGAAACAAGTAAATCTGAAAATATATAATAGGAAAGGAATAGTCAAATGATTAATGCAAAATTAGTAAAAGAATTAAGAGATATCACTGGTGCAGGGATGATGGATTGTAAACGCGCCTTGGTTGAAACTAATGGAAATATAGAAGAAGCAATCACATGGCTTCGCGAAAAGGGAATTTCAAAAGCCGCAAAAAAACAAGACCGTATTGCTGCAGAAGGCATTGTTACTTATGAAGTTGAAGGCAATAAAGCACTTGTTTTTGAACTCAATACTGAAACAGACTTCGTTGCTAAAAATCAATTATTTCTAGATATCACTCATGAAATTGGACAAACCATTTTGAAAAGTGATGCTACCAATGATGAAGAAGCGTTGAATGTTGAAGTAGGTGGCTTAAAAGTTTCTGATATGGTTATTAATGCCATTGCGAAAATCGGCGAAAAGATTTCTTTACGTCGTGTCCATGTTTTTCATAAAACTGATAGTCAAGTATTTGGATTGTATAGTCATATGCAAGGAAAAATCGTTGCTCTTTCTGTTTTGGAAGGTGCAAATGAAGATGTTGCTCGTGATGTATGTATGCATATTGCTGCGATGAATCCAAAATATTTAGATATTTTATCGGTTGATCCGGTTGATGTTGAAAAGGAAAAAGCTATTTTAACTCAAGAGGCTTTAAATGAAGGCAAACCGGCAAATATTGTTGAAAAAATGGTTGTTGGTCGCGTACAAAAATATTTGAAAGAAATTTGTTTGGTTAATCAACCATTTGTAAAAGATCCTGATAAAACTGTTGAACAGTATGTTAAAGAACATAATGGTAAGATTTTAACATACTTACGCCTTGAAGTCGGAGAAGGAATCGAAAAACGTAAAGACGATTTCGCTGCAGAAGTAATGGCAGCAACATGTGGATGCAAGTAAACGATAAAGGCACAGGTTTTAATGTGCCTTTTTATTAAAATAATATATGGGGGATAAATAATGAAACGAATCCTATTAAAAATTAGTGGTGAAGCATTGGCTTATGATGATTCAAAAGGCATTGATCATGAAAAAGTGAAAAATATTGCTTATGAAATTAAACAACTTTTCGACCAAGGAAACTTTGAATTGGGTATTGTCGTTGGGGCTGGAAACATATGGCGTGGACGGGATGCTCAATTAAGTGGAATGGAACGATCAAGTGCTGATTACATGGGCATGATTGCCACAATCCTTAATGCGTTGGCTTTACAAAATGCTCTTGAAGCGTTTGGTTTTGAAACAAGAGCAATGACTTCATTAGCAATTCCAAGTGTTGCTGAACCTTATATTCGTCGAAAAGCACTATCACATATGGAAAAAGGGCGAATTGTTATTTTTGGAGGAGGAAATGGAATTCCATTCTTCTCAACCGATACCACAGCTGCACTACGAAGTGCAGAATTAGGAATCAAACTGATTTTAATGGCTAAAAACGGGGTTGATGGTGTATATGATTGTGATCCCCGACACAACCCTCAAGCTAAACGATTTGCTAAATTAACTCACCAAGAAGTTTTTGACCGACACTTAAATGTGATGGATATGACTGCGTCTACCCTTTGTATAGAAAACGATATTGATATTCTTGTCTTTGACATGAATGTTAAAGGAAATATTAAACGCGCAGCCAGTGATTATTCTATTGGTACCTTAATTACTAATCGAAAGGAGTAATTTTATGCCGGAAATGATTATTTTAATGGGTGAAGAACGGATGCAAAAAACAATTGATGCATTAAGAAAAGAAAACGCCCTGATTCGTACGGGAAGAGCCAATCCGACCGTTTTAAACAATGTTAATGTTTCGTATTATGGAGCCCTGACTCCGCTCAATCAGATTGCCCAAATTTCAGCCCCTGAAGCACAGTCACTTGTAATTAAACCTTTTGATAAAAATGTGTTAAAAGATATTGAAAAAGCAATCAATTTGGCTGATCTTAATCTTGTTCCTCAAAGTGATGGCACCGTTATTCGAATTATGTTCCCTGCTTTAACAGAAACACGTCGTAAAGAGTTGGTTAAAGAAGTTAAAAACATTGCTGAAAACAATAAGATAGCTATTCGTAATATTCGACGTGATTGCATTGAAGATTTAAAGAAACTAGAAAAAAATAGTGAAATATCTGAAGATGAATTGAAGAGAAGAACGGATGAAGTTCAAAAATTAACTGACAAATATATTGAAAAAATCGATGCTCTAGCAAAAGAAAAAGAAGAAAGCATAATGGAAATTTAATGACATAGAGTATGGAGTACT
>JBAYFA010000097.1:0-4948 GCA_041667425.1 Bacilli bacterium | reverse complement strand
TATTTTCAGAAATTCCTGAAAAAGTTAACTTTATTGCAACATTTAATCCATTTGCTTCTAATCTTTATGAAAACAAGAAGTTAAAAATTGATATTGTTTTAGCAAAACGAATTGTGACATCGTCTGTTCAAGTTTTAGCTGATTTACCAGTTTGGAATGAAGATAGCCTTCATGATGCTGTGGGTACCATTGCTAAAAATCTTGAAGTTAAGACAGGTCAAGTCTATACCGTTTTACGGGTTGCTTTGACGGGTGTTACCGTCACTCCCGGAGGATCTGTTGAAATGGCCGATATTTTAGGCCATGATGAGTCGCTTGAGCGGTTGAAAAAAAGTTTAGAATGGCTATGCATATAGCTATTCTTTTTATTTGATGGGGTACTGATAAAATAAAATAATCTTATTTCTTGATATGTTGGCATTTTTCGGCTATAATAAGATAATGATAAAAAGAAAGGTGTGGGTATTTTGAATAAGAAAACAATTAAAACAATTTTACAAACCTGCCTTACGACAGGTGCAGATTTTAGTGAAGTGTTTATTGAAAAAAGCATCAGTAATGTTTATGAAATGACCAAAGATAAAGTAACAAAGGCGTCAACGAACTATATTTACGGGATTGGTGTCCGCGTATTAAAAGGGGTTGAAGAAGCGTATGGCTATACAAATGATTTGAGTTTAAAAAATGTCAATGCTCTTGCGACTCGTCTCGCCTCTAGTTTTACGGGTGAAGCGCATGTTGCTGATTTTGATTGGAAAAAGTCAAAAAAGCACAATGTTATCTCGGTTGTGAAAGCGCCTAGTACATTATCCAATGCGGAGAAATTGGCATTTCTTGCGAAGGCCAATCAAGTGGTGAGTGATTATTCTAAAGAAATTACACAAGTATTAAGTTATTTAACTGATAAAGAACAATATGTTACGATTGCTAATTCTAAAGGAACTTATGTAACCGATGTTCGGACCAATATTCGGATGTCGATCAATGCTGTTGCTAGCAATGACGATGGGATGCAAAGTGCGAACGATAATTATGGCCGTCATCGTGGATATGAATTGTTTGATGAATTAAATATTGTTGAATTTGCGACTGACGTTGCAAAAGCAGCTGTTACTATGCTTCATGCAGGTGAAATTGCTGGAGGAAAAATGACAGTCGTGGTACATAATGGCTTTGGAGGAGTGCTCCTTCATGAAGCTTGTGTTCATTCCTTAGAAGCAACCAGTGTTGCTAAAGGCGTATCTGTCTTTAGTAACAAATTGGGTCAAACCATTGCTAGTGAAGTAGTTACTGCTATTGACGATGGAACTTTGAAAAATTCATGGGGATCTTTAAATGTCGATGACGAAGGAAATCCGACTCAAAAGAATGTTTTGATTGAAAAGGGTGTATTAAAATCATATCTAGTTGATTATCGTAATTCTTTACGGATGAATCATTCGATTACAGGATCAGGTCGTCGTCAATCATATAAATATTCACCGACATCGAGAATGACAAATACATTCTTTGCGCCAGGTGCTTCAACTTTTGAAGAAATTATTGCAGCGACTAAATTTGGATTATTTGCTAAGAAAATGGGCGGTGGTAGTGTTGATCCATCGACTGGTCAATTCAATTTTGCGGTGACAGAAGGATATTTAATTGAAAATGGACAGATTACCAAACCAGTTAAAGGAGCAACCTTAATTGGAAGTGGTGCTGACGTTTTGAAAAATATTGACATGATTGCTGACAACTTAAGTTATGGACAAGGAATGTGTGGTTCTGCTAGTGGCAGTATTCCAACGGATGTTGGACAACCTACCATTCGTGTTCAAAATATGACAGTAGGAGGACGTGGATAATGAATTATAATCTTTTAATGAAAAAAGCACTCGCTTCTGGTTTCTCTGATTTAGAAGTTTATGAAGATTTTAGTCGTGAACTCACCATTGCTATTTTTAATGGGAAAATTGATAAAAACGAGCAAAGTGAAATGACAACTGTGACTATTCGTGCCATTTATGAAGGTAAAATGGCGTATTTACAATTAGAAAATACCAAGGAAAGTCCTGAATTTATTTTAGCTAGTTTAAGAAATAATGCTTTGTCGTTGACTACTGATGAAAAGTTCTCTATTTTTGAAGGAAGTGATCGTTATCCACGTACGAAAAAATTTCCTTCTGATTTAGATAATTATACCAATGCTGAAAAAATTGATATGTTGATGAAAATAGAAACCACTATTCGTGGAGTTGATCCTCGGATTGTCATGGTTCCATATTGTCAATATAATGAATCAGTTTCTAAAGTTCGCATTATAAATTCAAAGGGATTGAAAGTGAAAAAAGCCAATCATTATGCAGCGCTTATTACTCAAGCAGTTGCTCGTGAAAACGAAGATTCACAATCAGGATTTGAAATTCAAGTCAAACATCAATTCCAAGATTTGCGTGTTGACGAAATTTGTCAAAAAGTTGCAAAGAAGACGGTTGCAATGCTTAATGCAAAATCAATTGCTTCGAAAGAATATCCAGTAATCATTCAAAATGAAACCATGGGTGATTTGTTTGCTAGTTTCCAATCTATGTTTAGTGGAGAATCTGCTATCAAGAAAATTACTCCGCTTATTGGAAAAGAAGAACAATCTATTGCATCAAAGAAAATCACGATTGTGGATGCACCTCTTAAAAAAGATGCCATTTTCACACATCCATTCGATGATGAAGGGGTTGCTTGTTACGATAAAAAAGTCGTGGATAAAGGGGTATTCAAAACCTTCTTACACAACTTAAAAACAGCTCAATATTTTAATACTCATTCCACTGGGAATGGGTTCAAACAAGGCGCCAATGTTGGTGTGAGTGGAACTAATTTCTATATCGCTCCTGGAAGAACATCTAAGGAAAAGTTGATTGAAAGTATCAAAGAGGGTCTCTTAATCACAGAACTTGATGGACTTCATGCGGGTGTGAACGTCATTTCTGGAGACTTTAGTCTCAAAGCCAGTGGTTTTCACATTGTTAATGGCGAAATCACTCGTCCTGTTTCTTTAATTGTCATGTCTGGTAATTTCTTTAGCTTGCTTAATAAAGTTGAAGCGGTTGGTAATGACTTGTATCTTTCTGTAAACGGAATTGGTGCGCCATCTATTAAGATTAAAAAGATTGCTATATCTGGCGAATAAGGTATTAGTATCTCTAGTTTTAGAGATACTTTTCAATGAAAGAGGAAAAAATGAATAAATTTACTGATTTACCAATTAATGACGATATCCTTCGGGGTATTGACAAGAAAAACTATCATGAAATGACAGAAGTGCAAGAACAAGTCATTCCGTTGGCGTTAGAACATCAAGATGTTATCGCCCAAGCTCCCACTGGGACAGGAAAGACAATGGCGTTTGCCATCCCCATCTTGCAAAGTCTTGATTTTGAAGACAATTCTGTCCAAGCTCTAATTTTGTCTCCTACACGTGAATTGGCGCTTCAAATAACAGAGGAAATACGAGCAGTTGCTTATTATCAATCTAAAATGAAAGTAGTCACTTTATATGGTGGCGAGTATATTGAAAAGCAATTGACTAGTCTTCGTAAAAAGCCTCAAATTGTAGTGGCAACTCCCGGACGTCTCATGGATCATATGCGACGTGAAACGGTTTCTTTAGAACATATTAAAATACTAATTCTCGATGAAGCCGATGAAATGCTCAATATGGGATTTCGTGAAGACATCGATGAAATTTTGAAGAATGTATCTTCAGATCATCAAACGATGCTTTTTTCAGCGACGATTACAAGTGCCATTGAAACTATTGGGAAAAAATATTTAAAAGACGCTAAAGTCATTCGTGTTAATAAGACCCAAATGACTGTATCTACCTTGACTCAAAAATACATTGAAGTGAAAGAAAAAGATAAGATTGAAACGATATCACGAATCATTGATATTTATGGATATCAATTAGTCATTGTCTTTTGTAACACTAAACGCATGGTTGATGAAGTCACATCTTCCCTTTTAACAAGAGGATTTATTGTGGAAGCATTGCATGGCGATATGAAACAAATGCAAAGGGACCGGGTAATGAATCGGTTTCGTACTGGAACAATTAATATTTTAGTAGCGAGTGACGTAGCCGCTCGTGGTCTTGATATTGAAGATGTTGATGTTGTTTTCAATTATGATGTTCCTACTGATCATGAATACTACGTTCATCGTGTCGGTCGTACAGGTCGTGCTCAAAAAGAAGGGCTTGCTATTACTTTGGTCACGAATCGCGAAAAATATGCTCTTCGTGATATTGTTTCCTATTCTAAAGCAACCATTACGAAAATGGAAGTTCCAAGTTTAGAAAAAGTGATGAACATTCGGATTGAACGATTGATTCATCAAGCAATGGAAACCAATAATCCAAAATTTGAAAAAATTGTTCAAGATATGATTACGGCTAATCTTACTGAAGATGTGAGCGCGTATCACTTAATTAGTGGGTTGATTATGATGCAACTCAATATTAGTAGTGGAGATGACATTAAAGAAGTTAAAACATCTAAAAACAAAGTGGCTCGAGTCTATATTGGTCTTGGAAAATTAGATCGACTTCGTGTCCCGGAATTTGTTGATTTATTGATGAAAAAAACATCTCTCACTAATCATGATATCGATAATATTGATATGCATGATGCTTTTACGTTTTTTGACATACCAGCCCATTTGGTTGATGAGGTGTCTCTTGCTTTTACAACGGATGATAAAGGACGTAAAATTTTAGTAGAAGTGGCTAAAGAAGCAGCTACTCCTCGAAAACGCAAAGAAGTTGCATTAGAGACCCTGTTAGAAGGGGTGGATAAAGGCGAATCATCAAATGAGATTTCGTCTCCTCGCCGTAGTTATAAACGTAAAAGTGAAGGAAGCGATTCCCCACGTCGTAGTTATAAACCAAGAACCGATGCACCTGCTGTTT
>JBAYFA010000096.1:0-4974 GCA_041667425.1 Bacilli bacterium | reverse complement strand
TGATCGCATTATTGAAATTAAAGATGGACGCATCTATTTAGATATCATGAATCGTTTGTAAATTAAGAGCGCACCGATTACAAAAATTGGTGCGTTTTTTGTTGACGTATTGAAAAGATAATAGTATAATGTTAGATATCTAACAATATGGAGGAGGCTTATATGGATAAAGAACAAATGATTGGTCCTTTATTACATCGTAGTTCTAATAATATTTCACGACTATTGGATCAATTGACGAGTGAATATCAATTGACAGGAAAACAAGGACGAATTGTGGGATATCTGGCTCATCATCAGGATAGGGGCATTTACCAACGTGATATTGAAACTTTATTTGGAATTCGTCGTTCAAGTGTTTCAAGTTTGATTGATCACTTAGAAAAGAATGGATTTTTAACTCGTCAAGAAGAAGGTACTGATGCGCGGTTGAAGCGGCTGGTTCTCACTGCTAAAGGAGTCGAAGTCCACGAAATCATTCATGAAAAGATTCAAGAAATTGAAAGACGCATCCTGTCCCTTTATACTAAAGAAGAATATGAGCAATTAAAAAAAATGCTATCATGTTTGATAGAACATACGAAGGAGTAAGAATATATGATTCATAAATTAGCTAAATACACCAAAGGAGTTCGGAAAGAAACGATCTTATCTCCCATTTTGGTTATTCTTGAGGTTTTACTTGAAGTAGGAATTCCCTATATGATGGCTAAGATTATTGATGTTGGAATTCCCAATAAAGATATTGGATATATTGCAGCGATTGGTGGAATTATGATTGGCATGGCTGCCCTATCGTTGCTGTTTGGGGCACTCTCAGCAAGATTTTCAGCGATTGCCAGTACGGGCTTTTCAAAAAATATACGAAGTGCAATGTTTCACAATATTCAAGATTTTTCATTTTCTAATCTTGATAAATTTTCAACGTCTTCATTGATTACGCGGTTAACTACTGATGTGACTAATACACAAAATGCATTTCAAATGTTGATTCGAGTGCTTTTTAGAGCACCAGTGATGCTCATTTCAGCGACTGTTATGGCCATTATTATTAAACCAGACTTATCCTTAGTGTTTGTGATAGCTGTTGCCTTTTTAGCGATTGCGTTGTTTTTTATCATTGGGAATGCTCATAAATATTTCAAACAAATGTTTAAAAAATATGATAAAGTCAATGCCGTTGTTCAAGAAAATCTCATTGGCATGCGTGTTGTTAAATCGTTTGTGAGTGAGGAAAGAGAAAATGAAAAGTTTAAGGAAGCTTCTGGAGAATTATATCATTTTTCAGTAAAAGCAGAACGGCTCATTGCCTTAAATGGTCCACTGATGCAACTAACGATGTATGCCTCGGTGATGGCGATTGCATGGTTTGGTGGTAAAATGATTATCACTAATTCTGGACTTGAAATAGGAAATTTAATGAGTTATATTACGTATACTAATCAAATTTTAATGAGTTTGATGATGCTTAGTTTTGTTATTGTCATGTTGACTATCTCCCGGGCTTCAGTTGAACGGATTATTGAAGTAATTGACGAGAAGAGTAGTCTTCAAAATCCAACTAATCCCATTGATATCATTCGTGATGGATCAATTGAATTTAAAAATGTTGATTTCAGTTATTCCAATAATCCCGAAAATCTCAATCTTCACGCGATTAATTTAAAAATTAAAGCTGGAGAAACCATTGGAATTATCGGTGGAACTGGGTCTTCAAAAACAACATTGGTTCAACTCATTCCTCGTTTATATGATGTTTTAAAAGGAGAAGTGAAGGTTGGTGGACGAAATGTACATGAATATTCTTTAGATGCACTTCGTGACCAAGTCGCCATGGTCTTGCAACAAAATGTTCTTTTTAGTGGAAGCATTGAAGATAATCTTCGTTGGGGAAAAGCGGATGCAAGTACAGAAGAACTAATCGAGGTATGTAAAAAAGCGCAAGCTCATGATTTTATTATGAGTTTTCCTAATGGATACCAAACGCAATTGGGTCAAGGAGGACTTAATGTATCTGGAGGGCAAAAACAACGGTTAACGATTGCCAGAGCGTTGTTAAAAAAGCCCAAAATCTTAATTTTGGATGATTCTACTAGTGCTGTTGATACTAAAACTGATGCTTACATTCGCCAGGCCTTTCGGAATGATTTATCTAATATGACTAAAATTATTATTGCTCAACGGATTACCTCCGTTGAAGATGCTGATCGAATTATTATTTTGAACGAAGGAAAGATTCATGCATTTGATTCTCCCAAAGTTCTTTTAGAAACCAATGAAATATATCAAGATTTATATCAATCACAAATGAAAGGAGCTCAATAAGTATGAATGGACCGCGTCCTCGTTTAAAAAAATTTGCAAAACCTAAAAATACACGTCTTGCTATTCGCCGGATTTTTCAATATGTTTTTGCAGATCACAAATTTGCTTTTACTGTTGTTATTTTGTGCATTATTGTTAGTGCTCTAGTTGGAGTGGTTGGTACTTATTTTATCAAATTTTTAATTGATGATTTGATTGCTCCCCTTATCGGACAAACGTCTCCTGATTATACCAAAATTATAACGACTCTGATTATTATGGGAGGAATATATTTTGTAGGAGTGGTGAGTACTTATGCATATAATCGGATCATGGTCAACGTGACGCATGGCACGATGAAAAAAATAAGAGATGACTTATTTAATCATATGCAAAAGCTACCTATACCTTATTTTGATAAAAACACCCATGGAGATTTGATGAGTCGATTTACCAATGATGTTGATACCTTGCGACAATTGATTTCACAAACTATTCCACAATTTGTTGCTTCCATTATTACCATTGTTGGTATTTTTACAGCGATGATCATCTTAAGCTGGCAACTGACTATTTTTATTGTTTTTGTCTTGTTCTTGGTTTTCAATATTATTAAATTCATTGGAAAGCGAAGTCGTAAATATTTTGTTGAAAATCAACAAGCACTAGGAACCATGAATGGATATATTGAAGAAATGATTGAAGGGCAAAAAGTCATTAAAGTATTCACTCATGAAGATAAAACCATTGAAGAATTTGAAGTCATGAATGAAAAACTACGACATGCTGGTAGTCAAGCCAATACGTATGCTAATATTTTAATGCCAATCATGATGAATATAAGTTATGTAAATTATGCAACAACTGCGATGCTTGGTGCTGTTTTGATTGTTACAGGATTAGCGCCCGCATTAACATTAGGTGGATTGGCTAGTTTCCTACAATATACAAGAACTTTCTTTCGACCTATTTCCCAACTTTCTCAACAATTTAATTTTATTGTGTCAGCTTTGGCTGGTGCTGAGCGGATTTTTGAGGTCTTTGATGAACCAATTGAAGAAAGTAATGGCACCATTCATTTGGTTAATGTAACCAATGTAGAGGATACGATTGTTGAAAGTGATGTTCATACTGGGTATTGGGCTTGGAAAAAGGAAGCTAATGGAGTGGTTGTTTATAAATTGCTTGAAGGAAGTATTACTTTTAAAAATGTAAAATTTGGATATAATTCTGAAAAAATTGTTTTAGATAATATTTCACTGTATGCCAAGCCTGGTCAAAAAATTGCTTTTGTTGGTTCAACGGGAGCAGGAAAAACGACTATTACCAATCTTATTAATCGGTTCTATGAAATTCAAGAAGGAAGTATTACATATGATGGAATTGATATTCGCGAGATTGATAAAAAAGATTTGCGTAAATCCTTAGGAATGGTATTACAAGATACCCATTTATTTACAGGAACGATTCAAGACAATATTCGTTATGGTAATCCGAAAGCAAGTGATGAAGATGTCATGGCAGCGGCTAAACTTGCTAATGCTGACTATTTTATACGTCATTTACCTCAAGGATATGAGACGGTGATTACAGGAGATGGTGCTAATCTATCTCAAGGACAACGTCAATTATTAGCTATTGCTCGTGCTGCATTAATTGATCCTCCTGTATTGATTCTTGATGAGGCCACCTCTTCAATTGATACTCGGACTGAAAAGTTGATTGAAAAAGGAATGGATCAATTAATGGAAAACCGCACGGTTTTGGTGATTGCTCATCGCTTATCAACTGTTCGGAATGCAGCGGCGATTATGGTTCTTGAACATGGTAAAATTATTGAACGGGGAAATCATAGTGAACTGCTTGAAAAACAAGGAAAATATTATCAATTGTATACAGGAGCTTTTGAATTGTCCTAAAAATTATTGAAATAGGTGGTTTTATTATAAATCTTATGATATAATCATACTATACGGTAGAGGAGAATTAAAGCATGCATATGCGAATTAAAAAAGAAGATCAGATTTTACTTCAAGCAATATTTAATAGTTTGATGAAAGATACTCCTGAGCCTCTTGAACAATATCCTGATGATATTTGTGAGATGGACATCGTATTGGCTGATATCATTAAACACTTTTTAAAAAAGAAAGAATTATTACCAATTCCTAGAATTGGTAAAAATATTTGTCATATTATTTCGATTGAATATTATAATTATCGAGATGAAGTAGAAGGAATAGAAATATTAGCTCATTTTTATTTATATAAGATTGCCATTGCTACTTTATTAAAATATCGATTTGAAGGCGATCTTGAAGAAGAGAACGTTGAAGAAGAAAACTTTGAAGATGAAAACTTTGAAGAAGATGACTTTAAAGAAAAAAAATGCAAAAAAAAAGTTGATAAAGACAATCTTGATGAGGAAGATGAAGAAGACGATTTTGAAGAAGACGACTCTGAAGAAGATGACCTTGATGAGGACGACTCCGATGAAGATGAGGACGACTCCGATGAAGATGAGGACGAAGAAGACGAATTTAATTAATAGTTTCATAAAACACAAAAGTCAAGCGTAGTTGCTTGACTTTTGCTATATATAACGTGATGATTAACGGATTGCTTTGATTTGGTATGTGTTAATTCATTTTCACCTATAGTCACTTTATT
>JBAYFA010000095.1:0-4986 GCA_041667425.1 Bacilli bacterium | reverse complement strand
GATATTGGCACGGCAAAGATTACTCCTCAAGAAATGGGAGATATTCCCCATCACTTGTTTAGCTTTTTAAACCCAACTGAACGGTTTTCGATTAAAACCTATCAAGAAACCGTAAGAACACTCATGGATCAGTTATCACGTCCCATGATGGTTGGGGGATCAGGTCTTTATATACGGGCAACGATTACGGATTATGATCTATCAACCTCCTCGGCTAATGGTGAGGATGATCAGACTTTGTCAAATCAAACGTTGCATGATCGTCTTGCGAAAATTGATCCAGACCTCGCTCAATCAACTCATCCCAATAATCGCAGGCGGATTATTCGCTATTTAGAACTTGCCTCAGATCGGGGCTATATTATCCCCAAAGAGCCTACACTCTTATATAATGCGCTTGTGTTGTGTTTAACACGTCCACGACTGTTGTTATATGAACGGATTAATCAACGGGTTTTGTTGATGCTTCAAAGTGGATGGGTTGAAGAAGTGAAGGGATTAGTTAATCAAGGAATTGATATATCCCAAATCAAAGAAATTGGATATCGTGAAATTGAATCTTATTTACAAGGACAACTCTCATATGAAGCCATGGTTGATCTCATTCAACAAAAAACACGTCATTATGCCAAACGGCAAATGACTTGGTTTCGTCATCAACTTCCATCAGTCATGATTGATTGTGAGACGACGAGTCTAGAGACTATTATTGACCGGGTCAAGAATTTTTACGAACAAGATACCCATCCTTGTTTATGAGGATATTATTTTTTAATAGTGATTATAAAAGGTTCATATTAACGTAATAACAGCCAATAATGATGTTTTATCATCAAGGCTGTATTAATTGGCATTCATGTGGTATAATGAGTACTATTGAGGAAATAATAATGGAAAGATTACAAAAGTACATGGCTCGTTGTGGAGTTGCTTCTCGTCGTGCCAGCGAAAAATTAATATTAGAAGGTCGAGTTCGCGTTAATGGCGAGATAGTGACCATTCTTGGAACTCAAGTTAGTTCTAAAGATGAAGTCGTAGTCGATGGTAAATCATTGTATGTTGAGGATACTGTCGTTTTGGTGATGAACAAACCTCGTTCGACCATTAGTTCGGTTTTAGATGATAAAGGTCGAACAACTGTTGTATCGATTTTACCAGAAGCCTATCGTTCAAAGCGCTTGTTTCCAGTAGGGCGACTTGATTATGATACCAAAGGGGTCTTACTTTTAACCAATGATGGGGAACTTGCCAATCAATTAGTAGGTCCTCGTTCTCAAATTGAAAAGGAATATTTAGCACGCGTTGAAGGAATTCTTACGAAAGAAGAACTCAAAATCTTAGCGTTGGGAGTGGTCATTGATGGGATTAAAACTCGTCGTGCTTGGACTGATCTTGATTCTAGCGACCTAAAAAATAATTCTTGTTTGGTACGGATTATTGTACAAGAAGGCCGTTATCATCAAGTTAAAAAAATGTTTGAAGCCATTGGTCATCCTGTTAAACGGCTGACACGAATTCGGTTTGCTAACATTGTTTTAGACAATTTACAAGAAGGGGAATGCCGTGAATTAACGATTCATGAGTTAAAACATTTGCACCTTCAAGCCCAACAATCACTCCAAGATGTAAAAATATCTGATCCTTTAAAAAAATGAAATAAGTATTGAAGTATTATCTTCAATGTGATATAATAAGAGACGTGAATTTCAGAGGTGTGTGTATGTACTGGCAAATTGCTATTGACGGACCTGCTGGTGCAGGCAAAAGTACCATCGCCAAAGAAGTTGCGAAAGCATTACATTGTGAGTATGTTGATACGGGTGCGATGTATCGTGCAGCAACTTTAAAGGCCTTGCGCTTACAGATCAATATGGAAAATGAATCCGAATATTCTTTTCTCAATGACACCACAATCGACTTTCAGCAAGGAAAACTATTCTTGGACGGTCAAGATGTTAGTGACGATATTCGCTCACTCTTAGTGACGCAACATGTCTCACTGGTATCCAAGTTTAAAAGCGTTCGTCAAAAAATGGTCACCTTGCAACAGCAACTTGTTCAATTTAAAAATATCATTATGGATGGTCGGGATATTGGAACCGTGGTTCTACCTAATGCCAATTTAAAGATATTTTTGACTGCGACTGTAGAAGTCAGAGCAAGACGCCGGATGAAAGAACGTTGTGATGCAGGTAAAGAAATTTTTACCTTAGAAGAAACGATTCGGGAAATTCAAGAACGAGACTATAAAGATAGCAATCGCGAAATTAGTCCCTTAGCAAAAGCCACCAATGCAATTGAGATAGACACATCAAACAATAGTGTCAGTGAAGTGATCGAGAAGATCATCAGTTTAGTTATGGAAAGAGGTTACGAAATGGAAAACATCAAAACTGAGAAAGAAATGAATGTTGAAACGAACAAGGTAGAGGAAGAAGTCACCACAGTTGAGGCTGCTCCTGAAGGAAAGAAAGCTCCTGCAAAAAAAACAAAAGCGAAAACAAAAGCAAAGGTTGAAGAAGTAACTCCTGAAGAAGCAACTCCAGAAGAAGCAACTCCTGTTGAAGCTGCGCCTGAAGAAAAGAAAGCTCCTGCAAAAAAAGCAAAAGCGAAAGCAAAGGCGAAAGTTGAAGAAGCAACTCCTGAAGAAGCAACTCCTGTTGAAGCTGCGCCTGAAGAAAAGAAAGCTCCTGCAAAAAAAGCAAAGGCGAAAGTTGAAGAAGCGACTCCTGTAGAAGCGACTCCTGTAGAAGCAACTCCTGAAGAAGCAACTCCTGAAAAAGCAACTCCTGTAGAAACGACTCCTGTAGAAGCCGAAGCCCCTACCGTTGAGTCTGAAGAATCAGTTGAGGCTGCTCCTGAAGCAGATACTGAGGAAGCAACTCAAGAAGTTGTAGAAGAAGGAAGCCCTGTTGCTCCCCCTGTGAAAGAACTTCAATTGGTTGAAGGAACCATTGTTAAAATCGAAAAACCTCAAAAAGAAATTAAAAAGGGTGATCGAGTGGTTCGTCCTGCCAAACAAGAACGTATTCTTGTTCTTTTAGAAAATGGACAAGAAGGCTATCTAATGCGTAAAGACATGGTCGGATTCAAAGAAGATGAAGAATTAGCCGATGTTTTCATGGAAGAAGAAAAAATCCAAGTCATCGTAAAGAAAGTATTCGCCGATGGTGGAAAAGTATTACTATCTACTGCTTTAGTTCAAAAACGTGAAGAGATTAAGAAGTTTGAAGAAATTATTGCTAATCATGGTGTTTTCACAGCAAAAGTACTAAAAGGCATTAGAGTTGGACTTATTCTTGAATATGAGGGATATCCATGTTTGTTGCCAACTAGTCAAATTAATGTGAAACCAGAAGAATATGATTCTTTAATTGGAACTGATTTAGTGGTTGCTCCTATCCGTGTGGATTACAATCGCATTCGTTTATTGGTTTCTAATACAGTGGCTAATGCAATTCAGTATCGGGCTGAAAAAAAGGAATTTATCAGTACCATTAATGTGGGAGACATATTTGATGGTGTTGTGAAAAATATAGAAAGTTATGGCGCTTTTGTTGAAATTGGAAAAGGTGTTGAAGGATTACTTCACATTTCGGAAATTGAACATAATCGCATTGTAAAAGTTGAAAAAGTTCTTGCTATTGGTGATGAAGTGAAAGTTCAAGTCATCAAAATTGATGGTGACCATATTGGCTTATCACGCAAAGCCCTTCTTCCAAACTTCTGGAAAGAATTTATTGAAAGTCAAAAAGTAGGAGATACTGTCAACGGAACTATTATTGAAATTAATAAATCAGGAGTTGTTTTACAACTTCATGAAAATGTACAAGGCTTCTTACCAAGAAGTGAATTTTCTTGGGAACGAGATGTCTATATTGAAGATTTTGTAAAACTTGGTGATGCCATTGATGTTTCTATTATTGAATTGGATGTCAGTAAGAAACGAATTATTCTTTCTCGCAAACAACTTCAAGAAAATCCTTGGACATCTGTTCATCTAAAATCAGGTGATACCGTTACGGCTACCATTGAAAAAGCATTAACTGAAGGCTTTAAAGTCACAGTTGGTGGAGCAAGTGGTTTCCTACCAAAAGGGAATGTTCTTCCTGGAACAACATTTCAAGAAGGTCAACAAGTAGAATTAGTCGTTCGTATCTTTGATCCAGAACGTACTCGTCTTTTACTCACCATGAAAGATACGAATACTCGTTTTGAACAAGCCGATCGAAATCAAGTAAGACGCTACATGCAAACTCAAGAAAAAATGACCAATACATTAGGAGATTACATTGATTTTGAACAATTCAAAACCAATCGTAAAAAAGGAAAATAAGTGATATAATATGCGTGGAGTAGTAGCCATAGTTGGAAGACCCAACGTCGGAAAATCAAGTTTATTCAATCGAATTATCGGTGAAAGACTATCCATTACAGATGATGCTAGTGGTGTGACGAGAGATCGGATTTATGGTAAGGCTTCATGGTTAAATCAACAATTTTCGATTATTGACACAGGAGGGATCATCTTAAAGGATGAGCCCTTTTCTTCTGAAATCCGTGCTCAAGCTGAACTGGCCATTGATGAAGCGGATGTCATTGTGTTTGTTGTTGATGCGAGAGTCGGTATTACCACAGAAGATGAAGATGTCATTCGCTTTTTATTGCGCTCAAAAAAGCCTATTCTTTGTGCGGCTAATAAAGTTGATGATGGGAGTTTATTACCTTTAATTTATGAGTTTTACAATCTCGGTTTAGAAACTGTGATTGGAGTTAGTTCGTTGCATGGAATTGGTGTCGGTGATTTACTCGATGCCATCATCAACGCAATGCCTGTTAAAAGTGAAAAAACCTATCCGGAAGGAACGGTTAAATTTTGCCTAATTGGGCAGCCAAATGTTGGAAAATCAACCCTTGCTAATGCCATTGTTGGTGAAGAACGTGTTATTGTTAGTGATATCCCGGGTACGACTCGCGATGCCATTG
>JBAYFA010000094.1:0-4987 GCA_041667425.1 Bacilli bacterium | reverse complement strand
CTTGATTTTCCGCCAATTTGACCACTAGACGCACCCACAATGCGGTAATGAAGATCCAATCGATTCAATATTTTTATATAAGCTTCACGAACAGCCAAATACCACTCATCTAAACTCAATGAATTAGAATGAAATGTATACAAATCTTTCATAATGAATTCTCGTCCACGCATCAATCCAAAGCGAGGACGAAATTCATCGCGGAATTTAGTTTGTATTTGATAAAGGGCTAAAGGGAGCTTTTTATAACTGGTAATAGCATCACGAGCAACCGCAGTAATAACTTCTTCGTGTGTAGGACCCAAACAAAATTCGCGTTCATGACGATCACTCAATCGCATGAGTTCTTTTCCATACACATCCCACCGTCCAGATTCAACCCATAAATCTTTTGACTGAAGCGCAGGCATCAACAATTCGCTACATCCAATTTTATTGAGTTCTTCACGAACAATGTTTTCTATTTTTTGAATTATTTTATAAGCCAATGGCAAATAAGTATAAATTCCCGCCGCATGTTGCTTCATATATCCGCCTTTTAACAAAATTTGATGAGAAGCAATTTCAGCATCTTTGGGCATTTCTCTTAACGTTGGAATAAACATCATACTTTGCTTCATATTATCGAACTCCTATCAATCGCATAATATCATTAAATGTAATATATATCATTAAAGCAAACAGTAAAAGCATCGTAATAGTTATTAAAGCTGTTTCAAATTTTTGATTAGGTTTCTTCTTAGTAATGGCTTCATATCCTAAAAATGCCAAACGTCCGCCATCCAAAGCAGGAATTGGTAATAAATTCAATAGTCCCAAATTAACACTTAATAGTCCTACCCAATTAAGAATGGCAATAAACCCAAATTTAGATATATTCGTAGTCATAGAAATGATGGCTACAAAACCACCCATATCATTGACGCTCACTTCATGACTAGTAAATAATAATTTTAAAGTCGTGAAAATAACTCCCATTGAAGAAATAGTCATCTCTCCTGAGTAAACAAAACTTTGTCCTAAATCAAATTTTTGAGTCGGAGACACTCCTAGCGCCACTTTAACAAGTGGAATGGAATCACCACTTAATGTTTTTTGACTATCCATCACACTTTGTGAATACGGAGTGATAGATATTTCTTTATCAATCTCATCTTCTCCATGAACAACTAATGTAACTTCGGTTCCATCTAAGTTATCCATAAATACCGTATAAACATCTAACCAAGAGGCTACCAGTTGACCATTCACTTCGGTAATAATTTGTCCTGCTCTAAAACCAGATTTATATGCTTTAGATTGAACATTTAACGTTCCAATTTTAACTTCATCGCTTGTATAATCACTTACTAAACTAATTGAATTAATAATAATTTGTGGACGCATCGCAATATTTTCAATAACCTCTCCTCGACGAACAGATACTTGAATGGTATCATTAGGATAAGTTAGTATATAATCTTGCATAAAATTGGAAATATCAGACCATTCAATGACTTCTTGGTCTAAAACTCCACTGCTGAGTCGTGTAATAATGTCTCCATCGCGAAGATTGGCATCATACGCTGGTGTATCTTTTTGCATATTATCAAGTTGAGAAGACGATAAATTATCAAATCCACCAATTAACCCAGCAAGAAAAAAGACAAATAGAGCCAGTAAAAAATTCATCATCGGTCCACCGAACATCACCATTGCCCGATCGCGTTTACGTTTCGAATTAACAGTGCGATGGTATGGAGCAATTTGAATTTCTTCCTTGGTAAAAACAATCATGGCACTTTGCGAAACAGAATAATCAATAGCTCCTGTCTCACCTTCAACACGAATAAATAAATCTCCCGTTTGTTTTTGATCAAATAGATCATATGCAACCAGCCTATATCGTGGTATAGAAGAAAATTTAGAATCATCAATGTCAACATAGATTCGGTTAATAATTCCGTCAACAATATCAAGTCCAACTTCTTTTTTATCTTTTAATGGATCATTTTCAAGTTCTTCTCCAGCAATTGCACAATACCCGCCAATTGGAAAAGCTTTAATAAGATACGTTGTTTCTCCTTTTTTCTTTTTCCATAAAATAGGTCCCATGCCAAAAGCAAATTCTCGACATAAAATATTGACACGTCTTGCGAACAAAAAGTGACCTAGCTCATGAACAATAATGAGAATTCCAAGAACTAAGATGGAAATAATAATGCCTAATATCATGATAGTATTCCTTTCTAATGTGAGTAGCGATTGAGAATTTGTTTTTTGATTCGTTTTGATACATCGAGTAATTCCTCAAGAGATGGATTCTCTTGATTAGAAGTCGATAAAACGGCTTCAAATATAATATCTTCAATCTGCAAAAATGTTATTTTATGATGAAGAAAGAGTTCTACTGCCGTCTCATTACTAGCGTTATATACGGCTGGTAAAATTCCGCCCTTGACTCCGACCTCATAAGCCAGTTTCAAACATGGAAAACGTTCCAATGACAAAGGTAAAAATGTCAATTGTTTGAGCGTATTAAAGTCAAGTGGTGACCCTTTAAAAGGATATTTATGTGGATAAGTAAGAGCATATTGAATAGGAATTCGCATATCCGCTTGCGCAAGTTGGGCCATAACTGAATGATCTTGATATTCAACCATGGAATGAACTATGCTCTCAGGATGAAGAATAGTTGAAATTTTATCATATGGAAGCGCAAATAAATGATGAGCTTCTATCACTTCTAATCCTTTATTAACCATGGTAGCACTATCAATCGTGATTTTGTGTCCCATAGACCAATTAGGATGTTTTAAAGCATCTTCTACCGTTACATTCTTTAATGCATCCCGAGTCAAATGGCGAAAAGATCCTCCACTTGCTGTGATGATAATATTTTTAACCTCTTCTATTGGATGTTGATTCAAACATTGCATAATAGCACTGTGTTCACTGTCAATGGGAATTAAAGACACTTCCATCTTTTTTGCAAGTTTCATCACCAATTCCCCACCAACAACCAATGTTTCTTTATTAGCTAACAAAATGGTGTGCCTTTTTTTAATAGCAAGAATCGTTGGCTTTAATCCAATCATTCCTACTAAGGCATTTAAAAATATACAGCCTTCTTTAAAAGAAGCCACTTCATTAAGTCCTTGTTCTCCCCAAACAAAATTCACTAATGGATATTTTGTTTGCAAAAAATTAGCATCTTCTTCTCGTTCTATGGATACTAAAATAGGATGATACTTAAGGATTATTTCCTCGCATCGCAAAATATTTCTTCCAACACTCATCGCTAATAAACGAATATCTCCTAATGAATCAATGACATTTAATACTTGAGTTCCGATAGAACCCGTTGCTCCCATGAGGATAAGATTTTTCATTGAGGAACTCCAAGTAATACCAATTGAATGAATTGAACCATAACATAAAAGACAGCTCCTGAAAAAATTAAACTATCAAATCGATCCAATACTCCGCCATGACCCGGGAATATTTTCCCGAAGTCCTTAATATTATAACTTCTTTTAAATTTAGATGCAACTAAATCGCCTACTTGAACACAAAACGATATAATTAAAGACATTCCAAAAATGATCCCAATAATTAATATTTTAGTGCCCAAAGAAGCTTGAGGGCTAAAATCAATGATTTGGTATAAAAACATAGCTCCAACACCAACAATACCTCCAGCAAAAAGCCCGGCAATTGCGCCTTCTACTGTTTTTTTAGGACTAATTTCAGGAGCTAATTTGTGCTTACCAATTTTAGAACCTACTACATAAGCAATACTATCAGTAACTGCGACAATAGTAAAGAGATATCCAAAACTTCGGCCTCCTCTAATCATTAAATCAAGATGTAAAGAAGTACTAATGGGTTCAATATATTCAATACTAATGACATATCCCATGATAAGTCCACAATAACTTAAAGTCATCACACACGCCATCATATCATGAGCAGTCGAATTCTTAGTAAAAATAATGGCCCCCAAACAAATAACAATGGCAGCGACAAAAATAGTAATGACCCAAAAATGATATAACATGTTTCGAATGACAACACTACTACTAACAAACGGAATATTAGCAATGGTATTAAGCCCTCGTGTTGATGAAAAATAAATCATTAAAACCAACAGTCCTGAAAAAATCGGAACGATATATCGTAATTTATTCAGTGTAGGACTTTTTACATAAAACATATTCATCATTTCATAAGAGGCTACTATGCTTAAGAAGAGTCCAACCAATAAGAAGAGTAGTCCCCCATAAGCAACGGCTGGTACCAAAATAAGTAATATACCCACTCCTGTAATTAATCTTTTTTTCATTTGAGACCTCCATAGCGTCTAGAACGTTTTTGGTAATGAGTTATTGCCCGATCAAAATCTGCTGGTTTAAAATTAGGCCAGAGGATTTCAGTAAAATATAGTTCACTATAAGCACTTTGCCACAAAAGAAAGTTGCTAATGCGAATTTCACCACTAGTTCGAATTAAAAGATCTACATCAGGAATATCATGAGTATCTAAAAATGAAGACATGTTGTCTTCCGTTAAAACAGCATCAGTTTCTCTTGCTTTAGAAAAAGCACGAACAAGTTCATCTCGGCCACCATAATTAAGGGCAACTATAAATATTAAGCCAGTATTTTCTTTTGTTTTTGCTTCTAAATTATCCATTAATTGTATTAATTCAATCGATAATCGACTTTTAGATCCAATAAAACGAATTCGAATATTGTCTTCATGAAATGAATCAGAATATTTTTTAAAAAATTCAAGAGGTAATTTCATAAGATAATTGACTTCTTCAGAAGGTCTTGACCAATTCTCAGTTGAAAAAGCAAAAACTGTCAAAACAGAAATTCCCAATTTGTTAGCATGACGGACAATTTTCACGAGATTTTCTGCGCCCTGACGATGGCCCATATTACGAGCCAGTCCTCTTTTTTGGGCCCATCGACCATTTCCATCCATAATAATAGCAATATGT
>JBAYFA010000093.1:0-5010 GCA_041667425.1 Bacilli bacterium | reverse complement strand
TTATCAAACTGTCTTTTTCGTTGTAATTTTAATACTTGATTATTTCATCATTTTATGATAAAATCAATATACTAGAAAGGAAGTTTCTATGATACCAGATAAACAAACACTATTAGCACGTCAACAACTTATTCGGAATTTTTCGATCATAGCACATATCGATCATGGAAAGTCCACTCTTGCTGATCGCATATTAGAAATCACACACACTCTTGAAAAACGAGAAATGCAAGAACAAGTTCTTGATTCCATGGATTTGGAACGAGAACGAGGAATCACGATTAAACTCAACGCCATCGAACTAACCTATCGCGCTAAAGATGGATTAGATTATATTCTTCATCTTATTGACACTCCAGGACACGTTGACTTCACCTATGAAGTTTCTCGGTCTCTTGCTGCTTGTGAGGGTGCGATTTTAGTCGTTGATGCAACGCAAGGAATAGAAGCCCAAACCTTGGCCAATGTCTATTTGGCTGTTGATAATAATTTAGAAATTCTTCCCCTGATTAATAAAATTGATTTACCATCTGCGGATATTCCCAAAGTGAAAGAAGAGATTGAACGCATCATCGGGTTAGATGCCTCACATGCCGTCCTCGCTTCCGCTAAAGAGGGAATAGGCATTGAAGACATCTTAGAGCAAGTGGTCACTAGTGTTCCTGCTCCTAAGGGAGATCCTGAAGCGCCCTTACAGGCGTTGATATTTGATTCTTATTATGATTCTTATCGGGGAGTGATTCCATCGATTCGTATTTTTAATGGAACATTGACCAAGGGTGATAAAATTCGAATGATGGCCAACAATACTGAGTATGAGGTTCTTGAAGTGGGAACTTTTGTTCCTAAAGAGATAAAGCGAGAATATTTGACTTGTGGCGATGTAGGATATTTTTCAGCTGCCATTAAAGAAATTGAAAATGTTCGAGTGGGTGATACAGTTACTTATACTCACCGCTCTGCTGCCGCTCCCCTTGCGGGATATCGGGAACTTAATCCCATGGTCTTTTGTGGGATATTTCCGATTGATACCACTCAATATGAAGATTTAAAAGATGCGTTAGAAAAATTAAAATTAAATGATGCCTCCCTCACCTATGAGCCCGAAACATCACAAGCCCTTGGCTTTGGATTTCGGATTGGGTTTTTAGGATTGTTGCATATGGATATTTTACAAGAACGAATTGATCGTGAATTTGGGATTGCTCTGATAGCAACCGCCCCTTCGGTTAATTACCATGTGTTTTTAACAAACAATTCTATGAAAATGATTGATAATCCATCTTCTTTTCCTGATCCTGTTTATATTGATCACATTGAAGAACCGTTTGTCATTGCGACCATTATGTTACCCAATGAATATGTGGGAGTTGTCATGGAAATATGTCAAAACAAGCGCGGATTCTTTAAAGATATGGTCTACCTTGATGTCAGTCGAGTGACCTTGACGTACGAGATGCCTCTATCAGAAATCATCGTTGATTTCTTTGATCGCTTAAAATCTTCAACAAAAGGCTATGCATCCTTTGATTATCAAATTCATGACTATAAACGATCAGATCTTATTCGTATGGATATTTTGTTGAATGGAGAAAAAGTAGATGCATTGAGTCTTATCACTCATCGCGATTCGGCGTTTCGCCGAGGACGGATTATTACGGATAAACTCAAAGAACTGATCCCCAAGCACATGTTTGAAATTCCTGTTCAAGCAGCGATTGGGGGTAAAATCATCGCTAGAAGCACCATTAAAGCAATGCGAAAAGACGTATTAGCCAAATGTTATGGTGGAGATATTAGTCGAAAGCGGAAATTGCTTGATAAACAAAAAGAAGGAAAAAAACGTATGAAATCAGTTGGAAATGTTGATATCCCTCAAGGGGCGTTTTTAGCGGTCTTAAACATTGATGAATAGCAAAGCTCTCTATATTCATATTCCCTTTTGTTCTCATATTTGTACTTATTGCGATTTTTATAAGATGCGTGCCAAAGACGGGGTGAAAGATGAATATATCACCGTGTTGATAGACGAATTGATAATGAAAAAAGGTTTATATCAATTCATTGAAACAATTTATATAGGGGGCGGAACGCCCTCAAATTTATCGCTTGCCAATTTAAAGCGATTATTGGATGCGATTACTCATTGGATAGATACCACTCACGTGATTGAATGGACGATTGAAATGAATCCTCAAGACGTCAGTCGTGAGATGGTTGATTTGTTTGTAAAATATGGAGTCAATCGTATTAGTCTTGGTGTTCAAAGTTTTGATGAGGATCGCTTGCACCAACTAGGAAGAACGCATACTCGTGAAGATATTAAACGCGCGATTTGCCTCATTCACGACTCAGGGATTCGAAATGTCAGTGCCGATTTAATATATGGACTTCCTCAGGATACTGTCAAGGTAATTAAGCGAGATTTGATTCAACTCATTAATTTGGGGTTTACTCATATTTCGCCTTATACGCTGATTTTAGAAGAGCGTACTATTCTTTATCATCATTATCTTGCTGGAGATTTTCTCCCCTTATCAGATGAAGGAGAAGCCTCAATTTATGCATTTATCCAACGGTTTTTAAAAACTTACGGATATATCCAATATGAAGTGAGCAATTTTGCTCGTCAGGGATATGAAAGTAAGCATAATTTAACCTATTGGAAAAATGAAACCTACGTTGGCCTTGGAGCCAGTGCTAGCTATTATATAGATGGGGTTCGTTATACCAATGTAAAAAATTTGAAAAAATATATGGATGGGGTACGAAGTGGTCATCTCTTATTTGAAGAAGAACTCGTCCTCACTCCACTTGAACAAATGCAAGAGGAGATGATATTGGGACTGCGACTCGTAAGTGGCATCAATCTTGCTGGGTTTCTAACCAAGTTTGGATTAGCACTCATGGAGGCATTTCCTAATGTATCCTCGTTACTGGACCAAGGGTTACTACAAATAAAACATGGATTTTTGTCCATTCCTGCCAATAAAATTTATGTATCGAACACGATTTTAATAAATTTTATTTAAAACAGGCGGTTTTATGTTATGATAGTAGGTGAGGATTAATCATGAAACGATATGTAGATGAATTTGGATATTATTTACGCGGTGAAAAAGGTCTATCTGCGAACACCGTTAAATCTTATACCAAAGATGCATCACTTTATACGGAGTATTTGGTTAATACTCGTCGCATCACGCATCCCAATGAGATTACCTTAGATGATTTGCGAGCCTATTTGACCTATCTTAATCGAAAAAAAGTGAAAGATTCGACGAGAGCTCGGCAAATGACTTCAATTAAGTCTTTGCATAAATTTTTAAAATTAGAGCGCTATACCGATAACAACATCTCAACTACTTTAAAAACTCCCAAGCAGGAGAAGAAGTTGCCCATTATTTTGTCAATTCAAGAAATTGAGATGTTAATGAATAGTCTCACAACAGATACACCCCTAGAACTGCGCAATCGAGCGATGATTGAATTGACCTATGCGTGTGGCCTAAGAGCCAGTGAACTTGTGGGACTAAAATTATCAGATTGTCATGGTGATCGTAGTTTTTTAAAAGTGTTTGGAAAAGGGAGTAAAGAACGCATTGTTCCAATTGCCCAAGTAGCTAGTCAAGCATTAGATGATTATTTAGCCAATGGCCGCCCGGCTCTTTATCGGGGTGACAATGAAACCTTATTTCTTAATAAATTTGGTCGTCAAATCAGTCGAAAATCATTTTTTCTCATTTTAAAAGAAAAAGCTCGCCTAGCGGGCATTACTAAAAACGTTCATCCTCATAGTTTGCGACATTCCTATGCATCTCATTTATTAGAACGGGGAATGGATCTTCGACTTATTCAAGAATTGTTGGGTCATGAAGATATTGCGACTACCGAGATATATACGCATATTAAAAATGAAAAATTGCGTGAAGTATTTTTTAAAGCTCATCCACGAGCTGGGAAGGAATCTAAATGAAATATCGACGAATATTCCTAATCGTTGCTGACTCCGTTGGTGTTGGAGAAATGCCAGATGCGAATCGTTATCATGATGAAGGAGCCAATACATTAAAACATGTCAGTTATGCGAAAGATGATTTTCATATACCGACATTGTGTCATATGGGAATTGGTCATATTACCGATGTTCATCGGTGTCCACCGACTCGAACGCCGAGTGCTTCTTATGGAAAGATGCGTGAATTGAGCGTTGGGAAAGATACCTTAACGGGTCATTGGGAAATGATGGGGCTAAAAGTATTAACTCCGTTTCCCTCTTTTACCGATACAGGGTTTCCTTTAGAACTCATTTCTGAATTAGAAGAACGCTCAGGACGAAAAATCATGGGTAATATTTCAGCGAGTGGAACCGAGATCATGAAAGATTTGGGAGAACGCCATATGGCGACGGGAGACTTAATTGTTTATACCTCGGCGGATTCGGTTTTACAAATCGCAGCTCATGAAGATATTGTTCCGATTCCGGAATTATATCGCATTTGTGAGATTGCTCGGGAAATCACTTTAAAAAATCCCAAATGGACTGTTGGCAGGATTATTGCTCGTCCGTTTGTGGGGTCAAGCCGTGATACTTTTGTTCGAACTCCTAATCGTCACGATTATGCTGTTAAACCTTTTGCGAGAACTGTCTTAAATGAATTACAAGATGGGGGATTTGAGGCCATTGGCATTGGAAAGATTCGTGATATTTTTGAAGGAGATGGAATTACCCGCTATCAGAAAACAAAAAGCAATGAAGATGGTATGAATAAAACCTTAGCGCTTGCCTCCAGTGACTTTAGTGGACTTTGTTTTGTAAATTTAGTCGATTTTGATGCACTGTATGGGCATCGTCGCGATCCATTAGGTTATGCTAAGTCCATTGAAGCGTTTGACGTGCAATTGGGTGAACTCATTAAGCTAATTAAAGAAGACGATTTACTAATTATAACCGCTGATCATGGGAATGATCCCATTCATGCGGGGACCGACCATACGCGTGAATATGTG
>JBAYFA010000092.1:0-5011 GCA_041667425.1 Bacilli bacterium | reverse complement strand
TCCGGGGCGCTTACGTTATCCATCATTTTATTACCAATCATCATTAAAACAACAGAAGAATCATTGAAAGTCATTCCGCATTCATATCGAATGGCCTCTCTTGCTCTTGGAGCGAGCAGGACACAAACTACTTTTAAAATAGTATTGCCTAATGCACTGAGTGGAATTCTAACAGCCACTTTATTATCAATTGGCCGAATAATTGGTGAAAGTGCTGCTCTAATCTATGCGGTTGGAACGGCCATTAAAGATACGGCGATAATTAATGATAAGTCAACTTCTTTAGCGGTTCATATTTGGAGTTTGATGAGTGGGGAGAATCCGAATTATGAATTGGCTTGTGCCATTTCTATCATTATTTTAATGGTAGTGGCTCTCATTAGTATTGGGGTAAAAATCATATCAAAAAAAGTTAATAAAATGGAGATTAATTAAATGACAGAAATATTTAAAATTGAAAATGTAAATTTATATTATGACCATCATCATGTTTTGAAAAATATCAATATTGCTTTATATAAGAATCAGATAACCGCTTTGATTGGTCCTAGTGGATGTGGTAAATCAACCTTTCTTAGATGTTTTAATCGGATGAATGATTTAATAGAGAGTTGTAAAGAAACAGGAAATATCACGTTTAAAGAGCAAAGAATTCATGATATGAATCCAATTGAATTAAGAACCAAAGTGGGAATGGTTTTTCAAAATCCCAATCCTTTTCCTATGTCTATATTTGATAATGTTGCTTATGGGCCCAGGTGTCAAGGCATTAAAAATAAAGCTAAACTCAATCAAATAGTTATTGATTCTTTAAAAAAAGCGTCTCTTTACGAAGAGACGAAGGATCGCTTAAAAGAAAATGCCTTAGGATTATCAGGTGGTCAACAACAACGATTGTGCATTGCTAGATGTATTGCTATGAAGCCAGAAGTTATATTAATGGATGAACCCACCAGTGCCCTTGATCCCATTGCAACTTTAAAAATTGAAGAATTGATATCAACACTAAAAAAAGAGTTTTCGATTATCATTGTGACGCACAATATGCAACAAGCGTCAAGAATCTCTGATTATACAGCATTTTTTCTTTTAGGAGAAATTATTGAATATAATAAGACCATTGAAATATTTAAAAATCCTCAAAATAAGAGAACAGAAGATTATATTACAGGAAGGTTTGGGTAAATAGATGCAGTTACAAAGTGAATTAGAACATTTAAATCAGATGCTACTCAGAATGGCGGATATTGTTCAACATAATATTGGGATGGCCTTTGATGTTTATAAAAATCATACAGAAACGATGATGATCAATGATGATATTGTGGATCAATACGAAAGATTGATTGAAGAAATTTGCCTAGATATTTTAATTAAAGAAAGACCCTATGCGAAGGATTTACGAGAAGTTTCAGGAATATTAAAACTAATTGCTGATTTGGAAAGAATAGGGGATCACGCTGAGGATATTATGGAATTTAATTATAAGCTAAAAGATATAAAGATCCCTCAAATACCAGAAATTGAGGACATGGTAGCAAAAACTCAAAAAATGGTGACGCTTGCTATTGAAAGCTTTATAAAGAAAGATATAAAGACCGCTGAGGTAGTCATATTGGCTGATGATGAGGTCGATGAAATATATTCGACGATGATTAATGATTTGATTAATCCAAAAGATGATAATAAAGAGTGGCTTGCATTTGCTATTTATACTACTTTAGTGGTAAAATATATTGAAAGAATTGCCGACCATGCTGTTAATATTGCTGAATGGGTCATTTACATTGTAAATGGATTTCATAAAGATAAAAAAATTTATTAGAGGGAGCATATGGAATATTTAATATACTCAATTGAAGATGATAAAGATATTGCCTATATAATCAAGACAACGTTAACAAAGCAAGGATACTTGGTTAACACATTTTATGATGGTAAATCCTTTTTTGAGGCATTTTCTTGTAAAAAGCCGAATATGATTTTACTCGATATGATGTTACCAGATATTTCTGGTCAAGAAATATTGAAAAAAGTTCGGTTAAATAGTGAAAATGATGATATTGATATCATCATCATATCAGCTAATCATATGCTAATGGATAAAATAGATGGACTTGATTTAGGGGCGGATGATTATATTGAAAAGCCCTTTGATTTGCTAGAATTAATGTCCAGAGTCAATGTTAAAGTAAGACGTCATAAACGACATAGAGTGATTAGTGTGTGTGATTATACACTGGATCTAGATAAAAGGGAGTGTTTAAAAAATAATGTTGTTATTAACTTAACGAATAAAGAATTTGATATTTTAACAATTCTATTTCAAAATGTAGGACAAGTGGTGACTAGAGAAGAATTGCTCAATAAGATTTGGGGAATGGATACGATTCTTGAAACAAGAACCATCGATATGCATGTGAAATCCCTTCGTTCTAAAATGAATGGTCATCACCTTATTACAACGGTATATGGCGTTGGTTATCAGGTAAAAGCATGAGAAAAAGACTTATCATTACTAATGCGTTAATGGTCTTTTTTGCTTTATTGTTATTATTAATTGCTAGTTTCATCACGATTGTTACGCTTAATAATAACAATTCTAAAGATAAATTAAATAATTATTTAAGCATTGCTTGTGAAATCTTTGATGGACATAACGATGACGAGACGGCTAGAATCATTTCTCAAGCGGATGATAATCTTCGCATTACCATAATTGACTTTGATGGTCATGTGATTATTGATACGTCGGTAACAGAAGAATTAGAGTCGCACTTAAATCGTCCAGAAATAAAAGATTTGGGAACATCATATGTGCGTTATTCTTCCACATTAGAAATTAAAATGATGTATTTAGCGACAATTGATGATGGTTATTATGTGAGAGTGGCTATTCCCCTAACTTCGATTAATTCCATTGTCAATTTATTTTTACTTGTTGGAATAATTTCTTTTGTGGCAATATTATTTTTATCCATCCTTTTATCAACCTCTCTTTCTAAAAAAACATTAGCTCCACTAAATCAAGTTATAAATCAACTTGGAAGTATTGCTAATACTAAAAACTATTATGGAATTGATAGTATAGAAACAATGGTCGATGAAATAAATGAAATTAAATTTCAAATAAATGAAAAAATTGTAACGATTAAAAATGAAAAAGATAAACTTGACTATATAATTAATAATATGGATCAGGGAATTATTGTCATTCAGGATAGTCGACAGGTGTTATTAATTAATGATTTTGCTGCTAAAATTCTGAATTTTTCTAAAGAAAATGTTATCAATAAGAATTATCTATATTTAATAAGAAAGATTGATATTCAAGAACGAATTGAAGCAACTTTTTTGAAGCAAGAAGCAAAAAATATTGATTTGATAATTAATGGAAGAACATATGCAGTCCGTTTTAATTTGGTTGAAAATTCTTGGCTTGGGATGGGAGTCGTTCTAACGATTATTGATGTGACGGAGCAAAAGAATATGGAAAAGATAAAGCGAGAATTTTTTGCGAATGCATCTCATGAATTGAAGAGTCCCTTAACGACAATTATTGGGTATCAACAAATGATTTCTGAGGGAATTGTTAATGAGGAAATGACCATTAAAGAAGCAACTAATAAAACGATTAAAGAAGCGACTAGAATGAATAAAATCATTATAGAAATGTTGGAACTATCAAAGCTAGAAAGTAACATTAGTTCAAAGCTAGAAGTCGTTAATTTAAGTAAAATGATTAATGAGATTGTTGAAGCACATCATAAATATTTATTAGAAAAAAATATCACTGTAAAACTCAATTTAGCAGAAACTAAGGTTACGATGAATTATAATCATGCGTCTGAATTGCTTAGAAATTTGATTGATAATGCGATAAAATACAATAAAATCGATGGACATATAGACATCTCTTTATTGCCTCAGAAATTAATAATTAGTGATACAGGAATTGGTATTACTGAGGAAGATCAACAGCGAGTATTTGAAAGATTCTATCGAGTCGATAAAGGAAAAAGCAAGGAAATGGGTGGAACCGGGTTAGGATTAGCGATTGTAAAACACGTTTGTAGTTTGTATGGTTATAAAATCATCTTACAGAGTGAAATAAATAAAGGAACAATTATTGAAATTGATTTTTAATAAAACAATTGTTTAATGAAAAATGTCATCATTGTAGATAAGGTTGTTCTAAATGTATTAGAATTATTTGTATTATATAAATAAAAAGAAACCATTTTGTATTTTTACACAAAATGGTTTTTTAAGTAATTTAGATATGATTTGAAAAAATCCAGCATATTAAAGTAAATTTCAACATATAGAATTGAAAATTATATAAAAAATAAGAGGACTTATCTTAATTTATATGATATAATTATTATATATTTATAAAAAAAATTTGAATGTAAAATTGTATCAAAACTATTTGGTGGATGTAGTAAAATAATAGACTCACTAGCTTTCTTAAATAATGTCTATAATAAGTGAGTTCCAATCTCATTGGCTACACCATATTAAAAGCATAGGTTTGATACAAAAGCGAATTACCATTCGACCCAAGTATCGGACCTTTTTATTTGTGCAGAAAGGAAATTTTTCGCCTATATTTAGAATTTTATACTACTTATTGTTCCTTAAACCAATGAATATAACACTTATTCAATAAATGACTAACTAACACTTCACACGATTATTCAATGATTTACACGTTTACTTAACTCATTACACGGTTAGTAATTGATCGGCAAATATGATATAATTTTAAATAAAGGAGTAAATCCAATGAATAAAATTAAAGAAATAGTTAAGTTTGAAAAAGAATATATGCCATCATATCAATATCACTTTTTATATAAACGATTGTTGCCTGGCATGATCTATGTGGTTGGTGGAGCATTAGGTGTAATAATCTTAGCGATAATACTATTTTTTACTACTGAGTCAAAAATTATTCCAATTATCCCTGTAATTGTATGGGGAATCAGTGTTATTCCTTTATTAATTT
>JBAYFA010000091.1:0-5035 GCA_041667425.1 Bacilli bacterium | reverse complement strand
TGTGAGTTTAGCAACCTTCTCACTAGCTTCTAAATCGAGATTAATGATATCTTGTATGATATTTGCCATATTTTCATCCTTTCAATAGAAAAAGAGCATCCTGTCTATGCCCATTTTAAACGCTCTTACTAAGTATTCTATAGCGTAGTGCTATTCATCGAGTTATTAATTTATTATACCAAATTTTGTTTTATTGTTCAACTATTATAACCTACACGCTACATATCAATTGTCTGATGGAATTCATCAGACAATTGATAATATTCTATTATGTTAACAAAGTCTACCAATCATCATTCATTCCGACTTACTTTCAATTTCTAATTTACTCAAAAACAATCCTCTTTTTTGAAACAAAAACAAGAAAACAAAAATTAAATTTATTTTTTTGTTTTACTTAAAAGAAGAGCTCTAAATTCATCTTTTAAATCATCTCGTTTTAATGAAAAATCAATAATGGCTTCTAAGTATCCGATTTTTGATCCAACATCGTATCGCTTTCCTTGAAATTCATAAGCATACACTTCTTCATAAGCTAATAAACCCTGAATAGCATCAGTGAGTTGAATTTCTCCCCCATGCCCTTCTGCTTGATGTTCAAGTAGTTCAAAGATTTTTGGAGTTAAAACATATCGACCCAACACTCCGTATTTGCTAGGAGCTACTTCTGGAGATGGTTTTTCAACCATCCCAATCAATTTTCCAAGATGATTGGTCATATCACCATTTAATTCGACAATTCCATATTTGTTGAGATCATCATAAGGAACTGCTTGAACTCCAACAATGCTTGATTGCAGTTGTTCAAATTGATCAACTAGTTGTTTAATCGCAGGATAAGCATCATTATCAACCACATCATCCCCTAACAAAACAGCAAAAGGTTCATTTCCAACAAAAGCCTTCGCACAATAGATGGCATGTCCCAATCCTTTTTGTTCTTTTTGACGAACAGTATGAATATTAGCAATCTCCGAAATATGTTGAATCTGAGCAAGTTCTTCCGTTTTTCCTTTGCGAACTAAGAAATACTCCAGTTCCCAACTCCGGTCAAAATGATTTTCAATCGATGTTTTTTGAGAATTGGTAATGATTAAAATTTCCTCAATTCCAGCTGCAACTGCTTCTTCAACAATATATTGAATGGTTGGTTTGTCAATAATCGGCAACATTTCTTTAGGTTGAGATTTAGTTGCTGGTAAAAACCGGGTTCCATATCCTGCTGCCGGAATAACTGCTTTTCTAATTTTCATCAATACCCTCCTTATTAGATAATTCCTTGATGCACCATGGCATCATATACTTTTAAAAATCCACTAATATTGGCACCAAGCACTAAATTACCGGGTTGGCCAACACGAACCGAGGCCTCATAACATGCATGGTATATTCTTGACATAATGGCTTTTAATTTTTCATCAACAACCTCAAACGTCCAAGATTCGCGAATCGAGTTTTGTGACATTTCAAGGCCACTGGTAGCGACTCCACCGGCATTAGCAGCTTTACCAGGAGCAAATAAAATACCATTTTTAATAAATAGCGCTGTTGCCTCAAGCGTCGTTGGCATATTGGCCCCTTCACAAATAATCTTTACTTTATTTTGAATGAGAATCTTGGCATCTTCCACATCGAGTTCATTTTGAGTCGCACAAGGAAGGGCAATATCACACGGCACTTTCCATAATTCTTTATTAGAGGAACTAACACGAGCATGAGGGTAAATGTCTGAATAGGACATTAAATCCTTTTTGTCTTGAACAAGACGAGTAATGAGATTGAGATCTACTCCGTGCTCATCAATGACACAACTATTCGTTTTACTCATTCCTACAACAATAGCTCCGAGCTCTATTGCTTTTTTAGCCGCATAGATACCGACATTTCCACAGCCTGAGACGATAACGCGTTTTCCAACAAAAGTATCATGGGCTTGATTTTTTAATATTTCTTGAACAAAATAACAAACTCCATACCCCGTTGCTTCAGTTCGAACCATGCTTCCCCCATAAGATAAACCTTTTCCAGTGATGGTTCCTGTAAATTCGTTGCGAAGTTTTCGGTAATATCCAAATAAATAGCCAATTTCTTTGGATCCAACGCCAATATCTCCAGCGGGGACATCAGTATTAGGACCAAGATGGCGATATAATTCACTCATAAAGCTTTGACAAAAACGCATAATTTCGCGATCAGATTTTCCTTTAGAGGTAAAGTCAGATCCGCCCTTTCCCCCGCCAAGAGGTAAGCCAGTCAATGCATTTTTAAACGTTTGTTCAAAACCGAGAAACTTCAAAATGGACAAATTGACCGATGGGTCAAAGCGAAGTCCCCCTTTGTATGGACCGATGGCACTATTAAATTCAACGCGATATCCCCGGTTGACTTGTACATGATTCTCATCATCTACCCAAGGAACACGAAATTGAATAATTCTTTCTGGTTCAACTAGGCGTTCTAAAACACCTTGTTCTTCAAAATGAGGAAGGGTCGAAATAATGAGTTCAATCGACTCAAAAAATTCAGTAACAGCTTGCAAAAATTCCGGTTCATGTTCATAACGCTTAGCGACATCTTGATATACTCGATTGAGATACGTGTTTGTAAAATTCATAATGATTCCCCTTTTTATTCTCTTATTCTTATTTTACACTATTTGATGATAAATGAAAAGAGGAAAATAACATTTCCCCAAGAGAAAAACCGTTTTCTCTTTAGGAAAAGAATTTTCCCTTTTTATTGATTTTTGATTGTAAATAAGCAAAAACCTACTTATTTTAGCCATTCAATATGAATGGCTATGATCGAGGTTGACGAGGTCGAAAATCACTTTTCATCGGTTTAATGAGACAATGTGGCCCAAAACCAATCAAATCTGGTCTTTTTGCCTTCAATAATGCCTCTGTAACAAGTTTATAATTTTGAGGAAGGGTATATTGCATTAAAGCTCTTTGCATTGCTTTCTCATGATAATTCTTCGTTACATAAACTGAATCACCTCGAAATGGGTCAATTCCTGTATAATACATACACGTAGAGGCTGTTCCAGGAGTGGGATAAAAATCTTGAACTTGTTCAGGTCGATATCCTTCTTTTTTAAGGTACAAGGCCAGTTCAATAGCACTATCTAGCGTTGAGCCCGGATGAGAGGAAATCAAATAAGGAACCAAGAATTGATTTTTATGATATTTTATATTGAGTTCATGATAACGAACAACAAAACGATCATAGAGTTCCCGAGAGGGTTTTCCCATACGGATTAGAACCCGATCATCCACATGTTCAGGAGCAACTTTTAATTGACCAGAAATATGATGTTGAACCACTTCTTCAAAGAAGGTGGGATCCTTATCATACATAATGTAATCATAACGAAGACCACTACGAATAAAAACTTTTTTAACGTTGGGAAGGGTTCTGACAGTTTTTAAAATGTCTAGGTATTCACTGTGATCAACTTCTAAATGAGAACAAGGAGTAAAACCAATGCATTCTTTTCCAAGGCATGTTCCACGCACCAGTTGTTTTTTACAAGCGGGTCGATAAAAATTAGCGGTTGGCCCCCCAATATCATGGATATACCCTTTGAAATCAGGGTCCATAGTAATATGTTTTGCCTCTTCCACAATAGATGCTTTAGATCGAGATTGCATAATCCGGCCTTGATGCATGGTAAGTGCACAAAAATTACATCCTCCAAAACAGCCGCGATTAGCAATAATGGAAAATTTCACTTCATCAATCGCCGGAACATGACCCTTGGCTTCAATCAAGGGGTGAGTACTTCGCATATATGG
Source organism: Bacilli bacterium (assembly GCA_041667425.1). GTDB lineage: Bacteria > Bacillota_I > Bacilli_A > ML615J-28 > CAG-698 > JAQVOS01. The sequence continues at coordinate 1,238 of JBAYFA010000091.1, read as the reverse complement.
AAGACTATATATTTGGTCAAGTTCATCTTGTGATAAAGGAAACTCTGGAGGATTTTGAATAATAAACGAATCAGGATAGATCTCAATCAATGCTTTTCCCCGGAAAGGGTCAGTATTATCATATTGCATCTTAAAACTTTCAACATAAGCAAGACGATCAGTCTTCGCTTGATGAAACGGTGGAAGGGTAAGCGTTGAATAACTCACTTGATCAAGAGATTGAGCCCGATAAACGGTATTTCGAATATAAATGATGTCACCAATTGCCAGTCCGCTCTCCAAAGCATCCGCAATCGCCACAATTGGCTTTTCACCCATTCCATAAACAAGCATATCTGCTTCAGATTCGATTAATATGGATGGTCTAACTGAATCCGACCAATAATCATAATGAGATAGGCGGCGAAGTGATGCTTCAATTCCTCCTAAAATAATAGGGATATTAGGCGCTAAAGAGCGCACTTTTTTAGAATAGACGATAGTAGCACGATCTGGGCGTTTTCCCATTTCTCCATTAGGAGTATAGTAATCTTTTGTACGCTTTCGTTTAGCGACTGTATAATGATTTACCATGGAATCAATATTTCCACTGGTAATGAGATAAGCAAGACGTGGAACCCCTAAGGCTAGATAGTCTTGATCATATTGGGGTTGAGAAATAATGGCAACTTTATATCCGAAATTTTCAAGAACACGACCAATAATAGCCACACCAAAACTGGGATGATCAACATACGCATCCCCACTAATAAGAATAAAGTCTGCTTGGCTCCATCCACGGTCATCCATTTCTGCTTTCGTAATTGGAATATAAGGCATAGTATTTCCTTTCTAATCAGACTCCACAAAGGGAACCCCTTCTTTTATAAAATGAATTCGCTTATTATCGACTCCTTCATGCGGTTCTTTTTCCTCAGCAGGATATCCTACATGAATTATCGCCAGCGGAATGATGTGTTTAGGAAGAGATAAAATAGTGCGAACCCGTTCTTGTGGACGCTCTTGTGGATAAAGTCCGCACCAACAAGTGGCAAGTCCGAGAGAAGTCGCTCCCAATAGAATATTTTCAATTGCACTTGAACAATCTTGAATCCAGTAAGATGCCATCCCTAAAGGAAGACTTCTTTTTAAATTTCCAGCGACTACAATCATTCCTGGAGCGTTGTAGTTGGCAAAGCGTGAAGCTTTGCGTAAAGACTTTAAATAAGACTCTTCTGTAATAACATAGAATTCCCATG
>JBAYFA010000090.1:0-5048 GCA_041667425.1 Bacilli bacterium | reverse complement strand
GCATAATAGCCATTTTTTCTTGCTTTTAATGAGAAAAGTCATGAGTGGAAACCGAGTTATCCACATTATGACTTTTTTTGCTTTTATCGACTGTTGTAGAATAAGCTTTGTCAACAGTCTGAGACACCGAAAGGTGTCTTTTTTTATGTATGATATATAATAGTTGAAAGAGAATCCTTTTTAGGTTATACTATATATAGTAAAGGAGAAAGTTTATGTGGGAGGAATTATACCATCTGTTTGAAACATTAACGAATGTCTTAAAAAATGCTATTATATTAATTGCTTTACTATTTGTTTATAGTATTATTAATTTTCATAATAATCAAAAAAAAATATTTGAACAAATACTTATAGGGTTCCTTATTAGTGCGTTTGTCCTTATAATTATGCTTTTTCCATGGAAATTAGAGGCAGGGATCTTTTTTGATACTCGGTCAATATTGGTCAGTTTAACTGGACTCTTTTTTGGATGGATTCCAACCGTCGTAGTTGTTTTAGTTGGGTCGTTTTACCGTATCATTATTGGAGGTCCTGGAATTTATAGTGGAGTATTGACCATTGTGGGATCAGCAGCTATTGGTCTCATATGGGCATATGCTCGGAAACGAATTAAGTCTTTTCCCATATTTATTGAATATTATATCTTTGGATTAGTGGTTCATGTGTATGTACTATTATGCTTTTTTACTATTCCCAATCCTGCGACAATGATAAATTCTACAATTGTTCCTTTTATTGGGCTCTTTCCTATATTAACAGCTATTCTTGCTGTTGCTTTAAATAATCAAATCAAACGTATTAAAACGGCTGAAGTTATTAAACAACAGCAAATATTTTTACAAGCTAGCATTGATAGCCCTGAAATTCTTGAGATTTTTGCGGTTAATCACGAATATAAATATATCCTATTTAATAAATATCATCAACAAGTCATGTTGCAACACTATCAACGCCATATTGCAAAAGGGGATGTTTTTTTAGATGTTGTTCGTAACACTGCTATTCAAATTCGAATGAAAAATTGTATAGATAAAGCTTTTAAAGGCAAGGGAACGCATGCGGTTGTTCGCGTAGAAGTGACTGAAGAAAAATATTATGAGGAACGTTATCAACCCATTTACAATCAAGACCAAGCCATTATAGGAGTGACTATTTTTTCAAATGACGTTACTGAACGAATTATGAATGAACAAAACATTTTACATGTTAGTTACCATGATGTTTTAACAGGATTTAAGAACCGGCGTTTTTATAGTGATCAAATGCAACGGTATGAACAAGATCCTTCGATTGAATTCGCTCTTATTTTAGCAGATATCAATGGTCTTAAGGTTGTTAATGATGCTTTTGGCCATGATGCCGGAGATGAACTTCTCATTCAAGTTTCACATCTTCTTCGTGAAATTTTTGATAATGAAGGGGAAATTGCTCGTATTGGTGGCGATGAGTTTGTTATTCTTTTAGAAGGTCATACAGAAGAAGAAGCAAAAAAACTTGTTGAAATTGCAAAAACCAAGTTTATTCAAAATCATATTCACGGTATGAGGGTCACGGTTTCCTTTGGGTTGGCGATGAAAACGGCTGATATGACGCTTGATGAGGTTTTTAAAGTTGCAGAAGATGAAATGTATAAAGTAAAACTCTTTGAATTTTCATCCAATCGTAGCGAATCGATTAAAACCATTATTCATACATTATATGTAAAAAATCCTCGTGAAGAATTGCATTCTCGTCGAGTATCAACCTATTGTCAAATGATTGGAAAACAACTCAATCTACGTGAGGATGAACTGAATTTACTTCGTCATATGGCCAATCTTCACGATATTGGGAAAATTGGTGTAGATGAATCTATTTTAAATAAAAATGGTCCTTTAACAAAAGAAGAATGGCAAGAAGTGCGAAAGCACCCTGAAATTGGATATAGACTTTTAGTGTCGTCGAATGAATATGCGGATATTGCTCGTGATATTCTTCATCATCATGAGCGCTATGATGGAAAGGGCTATCCTCAAGGGTTGACAGCGACTGATATTCCCTTCTTTTCGCGAATTATTGCGGTTGCTGATGCCTATGATGCTATGACATCTGAACGTCCTTATCGGCATGCTCTTTTACATGAGGAAGCCATTAATGAACTTAAGAATAATATGGGGACTCAATTTGATCCAGAGATTGCTCAAAATTTTATTGATTCTTTTGAATAAAAGGGTAGTTTACATCCACCTTCGGGTGGATGTTTAAATATAAAGTTAGATTTACTTTTTAATCATTTTATTATACAATAAGGTATATGAAAGGATGGCTGTATGGAAAACATAAAAGAAATTAGTCGTTGTGCTCACAAAAATATAGAACCAACAGATCAGTTTGGAGCCGAAACTAGATGGAAAGAAAAAACAATTATTAATCGAAAATCATTATTTAATGGAACCACCTTAGATGGAGTGGCACTCTTAGGAAATGGAGAAATGACTCTGAATCAAACACGATTTCAAGAGTTTTCTTCCACTCTTCAAGTGAAGACCAATACGATTGTTGAAAATATAACACCGCGTCCACACGTGTCTCTACGCTTTAAATGGGATGCAATTGATCTTTGTGATTATAATCGGATGGAAGTATGGATTTACCCAGAAGCTACGGGATATCATAATTTTTATTATCATTTTTCGACTGGAAACGTCGGAGAAACATTTGTTCATGCCCCTAGTTTAGAAGCAAATCGGTGGAATCGTGTTTTATGGGAAATTAATGATGTGAAACGGGATGCAGTGACGGGGCTATCGATTGTTCCGGCTTTGATGGGGTGTCCTCCAGAAGCTTTGCCAGAACTCACAGTATATGTTGCAAAAATAGAAGTACAAAAAGTGAAACCTGATTATGAAGAGGGATGGGATCTAGACAATCGCATTGCCTACTGTCACAGTGGATATGTGACTACTAGTCAAAAAATAGCCATTACTCAAAAAGCAACAGAAGATGTCTTTGTTTTACGAAATTTAAATGATGATATCGTTTTTACGGGGGCATTACAATTTAAACAGTCACCATTGGGTGAGTATAAAGTGATGGATTTTTCATCATTTGTAGAAAAAGGAGAATATGTACTAGAAATTGGACAAGAAAAAACTCATCCATTCACTATTAGTCCACACCCTTATGACTCATCAATATGGAAGAGTCTTAATTTCTTACGATCTCTTCGATGTGGTGAAGACGTAGAAGGAGTTCACAGTGCTTGTCATTTGAATTGTCGTACTGTTCATCCTGATGGAAGACGAGTTCCAAATTTTGGAGGATGGCATGATGCGGGTGATGTTTCTCAATTTTTAATTCCAACGGCTGAAATGAGTAGTGCTCTTATTGATTTGGCTGGGAAGGTAAAAAATGATGATGAAGATTTATATGAGCGTCTTCTTGAGGAAGCCAAAGTAGGGGTTTCGTGGTTACTTAGAACTCGTTTTGGGGACGGATATCGGGCAATGGCTGTTTTATATAACTATTGGCGGAGTCATATTTTAACCCCTGATAATCAATCAGTTGAAAACAATCAAGCTGAAAATGGCCCTTTTGAGAACTTTTTAGCGGCAGAAGCAGAATTAAAAGCTGCTCTTGCCTTTCGTGATCTCGATCCTTTATATGCTGACTGGTGTTATCGAGTGGCTATTGAAGATTATCACTTTGCAAAAGTTGGATTAAATCAAGGAATTTATACGCATCGGTGGGGTCCAAGTATTGAGTCCCAAACAGGAGGGGCAGCTTGCGCGATTGCAGCTGATTTATTTGAAGCGACAAAAAAATCACAATATTTAGATGACGCCATTGACTATGCTCAGATGGTCCTTGCTTGTCAACAAAGTACTTATCCTGAATGGGAAAAACCGATACGTGGGTTCTTTTATGAAGATCGTGCTCATACGAAAATGTTATCTTATGAACATCGTGGTCATGAACAATCTCCTATTCAAGGATTAGTGCGGTTGGTGGAAGTTGCACCCAATCACCCTCGGGCTATAGAATGGATTGAAGGAATCAAATTATATCGTGAATATATTATGAGTACTATTGATTATAGTGCTCCTTATGGAGTTTTACCAGGTCATGTTTATGATATTAATAAAATTAATATAAATCATTTTACAGTGCCTCCATCTTACGGAAGTCAAGAGAAAGCCTTACAAGATTTAATAAATCAAGCTCAAGCAGGTATTCGCTTAAATGAAGATGCGTATTTGCGTTTGATGCCAATTGCTATTCAACGAAGAGGGTATCTCGCTACGCTTCTAAGTAAAACCAAAGCAGTTTCATTGATTGCGAGAGTTTTAAAAGACGATGTATTAAAACAAATTGTTCGCGATCAAATTGAATGGACATTAGGAAAGAATCCTTTTGCTTCTTCGCAAATGTATCAAGAAGGAAACAATTATCATCCGTTGTATGTTGCTTTTTCAAAACAAATGGTAGGGGCCTTACCTGTTGGTTTTAAAACACTAGGAAATCATGATGCTCCCTATTGGCCAGTTGCTAATAATGCTGTTTATAAAGAGATTTGGGGTCATACAACTGGCAAATATTTGTGGGTATTAGCCGATTTAATACCTTCTGGTAAATAAGATGAGTCAACCATTAGAAGCTTTTCTTGCTGGTTGTAATATCATCGCTTTTCAAAAAAATGATTATCCGTATGGAATGTGTTGTGCATGGGCACAAATGGTTGATACAGATAAAATCACCTTGCTTTTAGGTAGTCAAAGTACGACTGCCAAACACATCAATATTGGGGATGAGGTGGGAGTGAGTGCTTTATCAACTGGGCAAAAGGCAATTGCTTGGCAATTGGGAGAGAATCATAGTGAGGAAATGAATAAATTGGTGGGAATCCCGATTCAAGAATGTGGATCTGCTATTTTGATACCTGGGGCAAAAGTTCTTATGATTTGTAAAGTCCTGGAACGATTAGTGCTCACGTCTTGTCCAAATGATTATTTGTTCTTATTTCAGGTAATATCTTATCGAATGGACACTAAAAAAACTTTTTTAAG
>JBAYFA010000089.1:0-5064 GCA_041667425.1 Bacilli bacterium | reverse complement strand
TCTCTTCACTAGAAGAAATAGAAATAGTCGATGACACCGGCGAGATAGTTCCTGGAGTTAAGCAAATATAATTAATTTTAACGAGGGATATCACCAAGATAAAACCATATAGAACCACGGTAGCAATCGAAACAATGCGTTTCCATCCGCTAAATCCTTTAAAGTGAATCCATAATTCCGTTAGATATTTTTTCATATTGAGTCCTCTTTAATGTGAATAGTAAAAGGAATCATTTTCCGCGTTTTAACGTGGGCTGCCGCTAACATTTTTTTACTAGCAATATCGCCATCGGTTCCTTCATATTTTTCAGATAAATACACAATTTCCTTAATTCCACTTTGAATGATGAGTTTAGCACATTCATTGCATGGAAACAAAGTGACATACATAGTGGCGTTGTCTAATGACTGACTGGCATTTAAAATCGCATTGGGTTCAGCATGAACCACATATGGATATTTAGATTCTAAAAATTGTCCATTATTATCCCACGGAAAATCTTCATCATCACATCCCACTGGAAAACCATTGTATCCAATGCCAATAATATGCATCTTTTCATTAACAATACATGCCCCTACTTGGGTATTAGGGTCTTTGCTGCGCATTGCCGACATGAGGGCAACTCCCATAAAGTAGGTATCCCAAGAAATATAATCAGATCGTTTCATCTGGTACCTCACATTTTTCCATTTCTGCTCGCAGTTGATCTTTCACATCTTCACCATTCAAACTTTTCACAAAACAAGAATCGATCGTACAATTCGTACATTTGTCAGGCAAAACCGTCCCTTTAGGAACTTCAATCTTGCGATTAATTAAAAAAGGGATGGTGAAAAATAAAATAGCTCCCACGACTATGAGCCATTGGGTTACTTCAATTTGCATTAAGAACATAGTGGCCTCCTTAATATTTCTTTGATGATATAGTCACTTGCGAGCAATCCAAAGGTAGCAACCACTGGCATATAAGAGCCAATTATGGGTTCCCCCGAAAGCCGTTTTACTTCTTCACTAGAAGCAACCACTTCAAAGGATTGATCTCGAAAGTTGGACCGAATAATTCGGGCCAAGGGATAATGAGTAGTTTTATGAATATTGATAACGCGAATCAATTCAGGATTCATTTTATTACCAGCCCCCATTGAACTAATAAAGGGAAGTGATAACGCTAAACAATCCGTAATTAAACGAATTTTTGCTGGAACATCATCAATGGCATCAATCACGTATTGAATCTTGTATTCTTCTAAAAAGTTTTGGTACGGACGGGGATAGCAAATAATCTCACAAACAGGATTAATGGCACAAATGATCGAGGCCATAACCTCCACCTTGGATTTACCAATGGTTTGTGTTGTCGCTACCACTTGACGATTGATATTAGAGGCTTCCACTTGATCAAAGTCACACAATAAGATATGACCCACCCCACTGCGAGCCAACGCCTCACACGCTATTCCACCCACGCCTCCAAGGCCAATAACCGCCACCCGAGCTTGTGTTAATTTTTCAAAACCCGCGAAGGTGACGAGTGGGACCAAACGATTGTTTATCATTGATCGATTTTAATCTTTAGATCCGCTAGTAATTTGGGGTCTAATGGAGAGGGTGCTTCTGTCATTAAATCGATGGCATTGGCACTCTTTGGAAAAGCAATGACGTCCCGAATCGAACTAGAATGAGTTAAAATCATCGCTAAGCGATCGAGCCCTAAAGCAATTCCTCCATGAGGAGGGGTTCCATATTTCAAAGCATCAACAAAGAATCCAAATTTTCGTTGAATATCATCTTCTGATAAGCCAATAGCTCTAAACATATCGGCTTGTAACTGTTGGTCATGTATTCGAATTGATCCACTTCCAAGTTCATATCCATTCATAACAATATCATAACACTTAGAATAACAGGATTCCGGATGAGTCAAAATTTTATCTTTCGAATCATCTTTTGGAGAAGTAAATGGATGATGTGCAGCCAAATAGCGACCCAATTCTTCATTATATTCAAACGATGGCCAGTCAACAATCCACACAATATCAAACCGATTGTCATCAATCAAATTCAAATTACGACCAACCCAATTACGAATATACGATAAACTTGGATTGACTACATTCTTTTGACCTGCACATAATAAGACCATATCATCTTTTTCTATATGAAATAATTCGATCATGGCTTGTCGTTGGGCATCATTTAAGAATTTAGTGATGCTTCCACTCAAAATGGCTCCATCAAACTTGAGCCATGCCAATCCCCGAGCCTTGAACTTTTTAATATCCTCAGTCCAAGCATCAATTTGTTTACGAGAATAGGATGATGCTCCTCCTTTAATGTTAATCCCTTTTACAACCCCTCCATTAGCAATGGCATCTTTAAAAACGCTAAATTCCGTCGTTTTAGCGAGATCAGAGGCATTGATTAACAGTAAATCAAAGCGAGTATCAGGTTTATCTGTTCCATACCATTCCATTGAATCATCAAAGGTCAACCGTTTAAACGGAGTGACCAAGTCTAGACCCATGGCATCTTTAAAAATTTTGGCCATCATCCCTTCAATGATGTGATAAATATCTTCTTCATCAATGAAACTCATTTCCAAGTCAATTTGGGTAAATTCCATTTGACGATCGGCACGAAGATCTTCATCACGGAAACATTTCACAATTTGATAATATCGTTCAAACCCGGCCACCATCAAGAGTTGTTTATACACTTGAGGGGATTGAGGAAGAACATAAAATTCTCCTGGATGAACTCGAGAAGGAACAATATATTCACGAGCCCCTTCTGGAGTCGATTTTCCAAAAACGGGAGTTTCAATTTCAATAAAATCTTGGCTATCAAAATAAGTGCGAATAGCTCGCGTAATTTGATGACGCAACATCAAATTATGTTGCATCAAAGGCCGTCTTAAATCTAAATAACGATATTTCATTCGAAAATCTTCCAACGCATCGGTTTTATCAGCAATGATCATCGGTGGTTGGTTGGCTTCACTTAAAATGGTAAGATCTTGAATTTCCACTTCAATATCCCCTGTTTCCAAATGAGGATTTTTACTTTCACGTTCAATCACCGTTCCTAAAACTTGAATAACATATTCATTTTTAAGAGTTTGCGCTAATCCATGAATGGAATTATCTGGTTTACAGGTAAGCTGAGTAATACCATACCGGTCCCGTAAGTCAATAAAGAGCAATCCTCCGAGATTGCGAATTTTACTCACCCATCCGACAAGAGTCACCACTTGACCAATATGTTCAATTTTTAATTCATTATTTTTATGAGTACGCATAGTTAACGATTCTCCTTCATCCATGATCCACACCTTGCTATAGCAATGCGTTCTTGCGTTTTTGTTTGATTATTTTTAATCGTTACCATTCCATCTCGGCGTTCTTCTTCGCCGATAATGATAATGTATTGAGGATTTAAGCGGTCAGATGTTTTAAACTGTGTTTTTAAAACTGTCGAGCAATAATCAAGTTCAATGGTCAGTCCTTCTTGACGACATTGATTGGCCACTTCTAAAGCCACAAGTTTAGATTCATCATCCAATCCGATGATAAAAGCATCAATTCCTTCTTTGATAGAGTCCCATCCATCTTGAAGATCCAAAATATGAATAATCCGATCTAGTCCAAAGGCATAGCCGATTCCTGGTAAATCGGGTCCACCCAATCCAGAGATGAGACCTCCATACTTTCCACCAGCACAAATAGCGAGTCCATTTAGCTAATCCTCACTACTGAGGATGTATTCAAAAACGGTATCGGTATAATAATCAAGTCCACGAACCAAATTACTATCGACGACATATGGAATATCAAATCGATCCAAAATCGATAAGACGTTTGCAAAATATGTTTTCGACGCTTCGTTTAAATAGTCTTTAATCGCTGGAGCTTGAAGTAAGACAGGGTTATCCCGATCGACTTTACAATCTAAAATCCGCATAGGATTTTTTTCAAAGCGACGGTGACAATCTGGACACAGTGAATCGAGTTTATCAGAAAAATATTCTTTTAAGGCTATTTGATATTGATGACGAGAATCAAAATCGCCAATTGAATTAATTTTTAAAACGACATTGTGAATTCCTAAATGTTCAAAAATACGATGAGCACTGACGATGACATCTGCATCTAAAAGATAAGAGCCCTGACCGAGTGCTTCAACCCCGAACTGATGAAATTCACGATATCGACCCGCTTGCGGGCGTTCATAGCGAAACATTGGTCCAACGTAGTAGTATTTAGAGATATAATTTCCATTTCCATATAATTTGTTTTCAACATAGGCCCGAACAACAGACGCCGTTCCTTCAGGACGTAACGTAATCGAGCGATGACCTCGATCCATAAATGTATACATTTCTTTGGAGACAATATCACTTTCATCCCCAACACTCCGTGCAAACACCTCTGTATTTTCAAAGGTAGGGGTTTTCATTTCAGAGAATCCAAATCCTTCGGCAATTGGTCGAATATGATCTTCAACAAATTGCATCTTTTTCGCGTGCGTTCCATAAAAATCTTGAGTTCCTTTAATTTTTTGATATGTTGCCATCATTTCCTCCTAATAAAAAAAGTCCTTATTCTTATAAGGACGATTATTAACCGCGGTGCCACCTTAATTCATCAGTCTGATGCACTTGAAGTTTTTAACGCAAACTAGTTCGTCCGTGAAGAACCCACATAAGTGTCCTCCATGAATTTTCATAAAACGTTGCACCGACCCGTTTCTCTCTTGAAATTGACATTCATGCTTGCTTATGTCATAGGCTATAACTACTAATTATTATAGCACATTGTGCGGTTTTGTCAAAGGTTTTTATTGAATCTGATAAGAATCAACGATATCACGTCGACAAAATAAAGCAAAAATTATCATGTTTAAAGCCAACGCTGCCATCATCGTAAATTTAAAATCACCAGTGAGCGTCGATAGCCACATATGTGGACTATAAATCACCAATGACAATAAGGTAAAAAATGATTCTTGAGGTTCAATCATCAAATCCGAAAAAGTCATCGTAGCTAAATATGAACTAATCC
>JBAYFA010000088.1:0-5080 GCA_041667425.1 Bacilli bacterium | reverse complement strand
TACAAAATTCAATCATGGATACTGAAGAACATCTTCAAGCAGCAAGACGATTGTTTAATTCAAATGTTCGGGCCATTAATCAGATCATTGTGACATTTCCCCAAAGCATTGTTGCCAATGCTATTCATATGCAAAAGAAAAATTTCTTTGAAGCTGAAGAAGCTAAACGGCAAGATGTAAAAATGAATTTTTAAGAAATAAAGAAGCCAAAATTAAAAAATGGCTTCTTTTTTTAATGAATCTCAAAATAATGATAATTCTATATTAAATATATTTAATATGAGTGTAAAAAAATATTAAAAACTCATCATTATGAGTATTGACAAAAATTTAAATATTTGTTATAATGAATTGTGTTTTAGTCTAGTTTGTTTTTATTCTAGACGAGGAGGTGTATATTGTAAGAAAAACAATCAATTCTTGAATTGTGCTTAGCATTGATTGTGGCACTTTGCTTTGCGTCTTTTATGAATGAATGGCCGGGAACCCCCTTGGGACCAGGACCTGCTGATCGTCCAATTGGTTATAAAGGTTAAAAATAAAATGGAGGAAAAAAACTATGAAAAAAGTTATTAAATTTGTGCTCGTATTAATCGTCGTTGGATTGTTTTCTGTTGCCCCCCTTATTAAACAAGGTCCAGGAACCCCTCCAGGACCAGGCCCAGACGAACGTCCAATTGGATACATTTGTAGTACTTATTCAATTACGCAAATTCCAATTGAAATTCCTAGTATTACAGTATTAAAATAATTTTAAATCTTTAAGGAATGGTGACGTATGGTTTTATTTAATTTTAATATTCCCCGATATTATGAAACAAATCAATTTTTGATGGCAGCGGTGGAGTATCATCGTAAATCCAATGCAATTAATAAAAAACAAATTCAAAAAGAGGCTAATATTTCTCATGCTACTTATCGACGTGCAGAAATCACTAATTTTGTGGATCATCCCGAAATTTTAATAAAAATTGCAAATTATTTCGGAATCTCAACTACGTATGATCCACAAATGATTAGAGAAATAAATGATGATTTTAATTTGTTATATACTTATTTGTATTTGTATGATGTTGAGAAAATGGAACATTATTATCAAAAAATTGAAAATCGAGCAAAAGAATGTGAAAACAACATTCTTTTTTCGATTTATCATTTTTCAAGATTGATTTATTTTATGGGGTCTCCTATGAGGGGAGAACTTGATAAAATTTCAGAGTCACTGTCTATTCTTCATAATTTTGAAGAAAATTTACTTGATGAATTTATCTTTTTACTCGAACATTATCAATTTTGTTACTATTCTCTTATCCATGATAAGGCGAATACCATTTGCTTTGCGAAGCAAGTTTATTTAGATGCCATGAAATATCCTAAATTATTCCCTTATATTTTATATCAGATATCACTTAATTATTATTTTATTAATGATTATGCTAATTCTATTTTTTACTCATTAGAAGCTCTTCCAAAACTAGAAGAAGACTTGAATTATAATCGTGCTGAATATTGTCGGTTAAATATTGCAATATGTTTTGAGCGATTAAATAACACGGTGAAATCTAAGGAAATAATTAATCGAATTTTTTTGCGACTAATGATGGTTGAAAACCCGCGGATTGAATATTTAGCAAAATTAACGTTGGCTAATTGTTATGTCAGTGAAGAAGATTACATTGATGCAGTGAAACTGTTCGAGGAGTTAGAATTAAATCGCACCATTCGTGGAGAAAATTCACTAATGATTTTGTATTGTTATTATCAATTAAATCAAGTAGATTCATTTAAAAAACTCAAAACTGAAATAGATGAAGCTTTTAAAAAGTGGCTTTTTTATAGTGGTTATTATGATGCTGTTCTATTATTGGATGCCTTGATTACTAATCATAAAAAAATCTTATTGTCTACCTTCAAACAAGTAGAGAAATCATTTTCAATGTATGGAGATTCAAAAATTGTAGACTTAATCTATAAAGAAATGCGCCAAAAGAAAGTAATATCTAATAATTCCTAAATCTTTATCCTTGAGCTTATGATGATACCATGCTTAAACGATTTATTACTTATTTGACTTGGAGGGCCTTGGGATGAAAAGAAAAATAACTTCCTATCTTTATCATCAAGCCAAAAAATATCATTTTGATAATACTATTGTCATTGATGATTTGATTCATTCATCAGAAGAATCATACAATCATTTTATTCGAGCGGGTTATTCACCACAACAAGCGTTCTATTTGGTTAAAAAAACGATGGGCAATTTGCGAGAGATTTTTTGTTTTAGTAGTCAACCAGAACCAAAGTTTCGTCTTCGACAAATCATTATTAATGCATTGTTGCCATTGTGTGCCATTGCTTGTGTATTATTTGGGTATATATCAGAAAATATGCATCTTTTTATAATTTTTGATTTTTTTCTGATGATGACCTTATTGGTTTGTTTTGTTTTTTTTGCTTACCAGAAAAATATGTCATTGTTTTATAAGAGGACGTTATTATCACAACATTTTTATTGTATATTTGTAAATATTACAATTATTTGTCCTGTTTTTTTTCAAATAGATCCGTATCAATATTTACAAAGTGTTGGTTTGCTGACATTGATTACTAATATTAGCTTTATTTTTTTGGTTAATAAAAGTGGAATAAAAATTTTATTGATTACGATTCCCTGTAGTATTTTGTCAATGTTATTATGGGATGTTAACAATGGATATCTTGTATATTTTTATGCTATTATTTTGACCTCAGTATGTAGTTGTGTTTTCCTATATTTAGAAACCTACTCAAATGAAGTGCATTATTGGTTATTGATTGGATTAACCATTGTCTTTTTTGTTGTTTCAGTCTTAGCGAAGTTTCCTTGGCTAATTATTTATTTGTTATATATTATGTTTTCTTCTGCTGGATGTATGATTTATTATATTCGAAGAAGAAAACATTTTAGATTTCATTTTGAAAAAATAAACTTACATTTCTCAATTTTTATTTATGCTGTTGTTTTTACTCAGTTACTTTCTCCGGCTATTGATATATTCATGAACGCATATTTAGGGTCTCCTATTGTTGGAATTGACTATTTTACACCCTTGGTTTGGAGTACGATACTTCTTTGCATTGATTTTATATACTTTTTATGCTATCATTATATAAAAGAATGTTATTTAAAACGTTCAATTGGATAGGAGAAGTATATGGAATTATTGATTGCAAAAAAAAGTTTTATTCCCGTTTTGTCAACAGGAATTTGGGTGGTTTTATTAACAATATTTGTTTTTATTCCCAATAATTTAGGCGAGTGTTTCAATATTGCTGTGATTGTTATTCTTGGCTTATTGTGCTTGGACATTTTATATACGCTTCTACGGCCATTTAAATTAATCGGTTGTGAAGGACACACGTTTATTATTTATTGGTTATGGAAAAAAATAGTCATTGATTTTAATGATATTGTAAAGCTTGATTTTTATAAAGCAACTCGTCGTGGATATGAATTAGACTATGGGACTATTCTGATTTTTAAAAATGACAACAAGCGAATTCGCATCCCTGAAATTGCAAAAGTTATGGATGTATATTTTGTAATGGATAGTTTAATGGATGAATATGTGATTAATAACACCTGAGTTTTTACTCGGGTGTTTATAAATGTCCTTTCTTGCTATTTAGTGGTTTGTTTGGTATAATACGCACGGTGATATAATGAATAAAAAACATATAGAAATAATAATTAGAATTTCATTACTCATGATTGCTGTTTGTTTAATAGGCCTATTTGCCGCATTTATTGTAAAGGCAAACATTGGAGGAGATGCTGTTCTCGTATTTGAACAGGGATTTGCTGCAATTACTAAAATGAAATTGGGAATTGCGATATTGGTCATCAATGTTTTATTAACGATTGTCGTTTTTTTTGTTGATCGAAAGAAAATAAATGTGGGAACGGTTATCATAGCATTTTTATTGGGTCCCTTTTTACAAATTATTTTAGAAATGGGTTGGGTTTATGACCCTAATGGTAATATAGGAATATCAATTTTAATAGATTTCTTTGCCATTATTGGTCTTGCGGGCGCATTATCAATATATATTTATGCTAATATTGGATATTCACCATTTGAAGCGATTGTTATTACTATCCATGAACGCACTGGCTGGCGATTTGCCTATATTAAAATGACTCATGACGGTCTTCTTTTTCTAATAGGGTGGTTATTGGGAGGAATTGTAGGATTTGGTTCATTAATGACTATTGTGATGTTGGGACCTTTAATTGATTTATTTATACATTTATTGGAGAAAACAAAATGGCTTCCGTCCATAAAAAAAGTTTAATCAAGAGAGATTAAACTTTTTTTGTGGAAAAAAAAGACAGATTACGTTATAATAGTTAGAAGGTGATTATATGATAAAAATGAATAAATGGATTATTAGCTTCATTGGGATTGAGATGGTTCTATATATTCTTTTTTTGTGGGTAACTAGTGGGATTGTCACTTCTTTATTACAATATTTATCAATTATGATTGTTTTTTTGTGGGTTGTGGTTATTCCAATTAAAGGAACAGATCAAAGATTTGTGCAAGTTGCTTTATTTCTTACTTTGATTGCTGATTATTTTTTAGTAATACAAGGAAGTAATAAAGAAGTGGCTCTAATTTTTTTTAACTTCGTACAAATTATGTATGCACTACGATTATATTACCATAACTCAATACATCGATGGTGGCGGTTAGGAATTCGTCTAGGTTTGATGGTTCTTAGCTTAGTGATAGCAATGAATATGGTGATGTCTCAATTTGATTTACTTTTGGGTCTTACTATGGTTTATTTTGTTAATATGGTAGTTAATATGATGGAGGCAATTTTCACAGATCAAAAAAACTGGTTATTTGGGTGTGGTTTGCTTCTCTTTATTGGATGTGATATTGTGGTAGGTTTATGGAATTCTCAAGGATATATCATCATTTCTCAAGGATCTTTTTTTGATTGGCTCATTCATATTCCTATTAATCTCGCGTGGGTATTTTATCTTCCTTCACAAGTGTTCATTGCTTTATCAATTATACGTAAAAAAACC
>JBAYFA010000087.1:0-5091 GCA_041667425.1 Bacilli bacterium | reverse complement strand
GTCGGGTTTGCAAAATAAAGAGTTTATTCTATTTATGCAACCTAAATATGATGCTCGTGTCAATCAAATTGTGGGACTTGAAGCACTGACACGGTGGCGTTATGATGAGACTCATTTACTGGGACCTGGAGAATTTATTCCAATTTTTGAAAAAAACGGATTCATTAGTAAAATGACTTATTACATTGCTGAAGAAGTCTTTAAAATAATTCGCTATTGGATTGATCATCATTATACGATTGTTCCCATTGCCATTAATGTTTCATATAATTATCTTATCAGTGATTTCTTCTGTAATGACTTTATTGAGTTATTGAAAATTTATAAAATTCCCCCTCAACTCATTGAAATCGAATTGACTGAAACGGTCTTTAAGGAAAACGTGAATATTATTTTGGATCGGATGATTCAAATGAAAAATCTCGGTTTTAAAATCGCTATTGATGATTTTGGAAGTGGATATTCCTCACTTATACTCTTGCGTGATCTTCCTGTTGATATTTTAAAACTCGATAAAGGGTTTTTGAAAAACAATATTGTTGGAAAAAAAGAAATGGTCATCATTGAAAACATTGTACACATGGCCCAAGAATTGGGTATTGATGTGGTTTCTGAAGGGGTTGAAAGTGAAGAACAATTGAAATTCTTAATGAAAATAGGATGTCATTTTATTCAAGGATTCTATTTCGCCCAACCGATGGAAGTCGAGAAGGCAACTGATATGTTAAATCCAAAGAAAGGAGAGATTTAATGAAAGAAGTAAAATTTTATTTGTGTAAACAATGTGGAAATCTCGTTGTGCTTTTGCGCAATGGAGGAGGACAGTTGGTGTGTTGTGGTGAACCAATGCAATTACTAGAAGCTAATTCTTCAGATGGTGCGGTTGAAAAGCATGTACCTGAAGTGAAAGTGGACCTTAATGGTAAACAAATCACTGTCCAAGTTGGAAGTGTCATTCATCCAATGACCGAAGCTCATTACATTCAATGGATTTATGTTCAAACTAAAAAAGGTGGACAATTGAAGTACTTGACTCCAGGTGAGCAACCAGTAGCAAAATTCACCTTTATCGATGATGAAGTTCTTGCTGTTTTTGAATATTGTAATTTGCATGGATTATTTGTTAAAACTTTATCATAATCAAAGAAGTCTTCCTAAATGTCTTTAGGAAGGCTTTTATTAAGTTTTATTCATGCAAAAAATTATAAGATAAGGTATAATGGTATTCATAAATGGAGGATATGATGGAACAAAAAGAAATTGAAACAAAAGTAAAAAATATTATTAACAAGATTCGTCCTTATCTTCAACATGATGGTGGCGACGTTGAATTCATTCGTTTTGAAGAAGGCGTGGTATATGTGCGGATGCTTGGAGCGTGTGTTGGGTGTACCAGTATTGATGTGACCCTAAAAGATGGCATTGAAGCCATCTTATTAGAAGATGTTCCTGGAGTCATTGCGGTTGAACTTGTGGAAGATTTTTACTAATAATCCTTTTTTTAGACCTCTTTTTATGATATAATAAAAGATAGATAGAGGTAATATGATGATTGAAAAAGGAGACATTGTTTACGGAATGATTACGAACATCACCGGATATGGAGCATTTGTAACAGTTGATGATTACAGCGGCCTTATTCATATTTCGGAAATTTCTGATGGCTATGTAAAAAATATTATAGATTTTGTAGTGATTGGTGATCGTGTCAAATTAAAAGTTATTGATGTTGATCAAGAACAAAAGCGACTGCAACTTAGTTATAAATGTTTAAATAAGACTCGGGGTGTCAAGGGAGCGGTTCCTAAGTATGCGGTTGGGTTTAAAAGTTTACGGGATATGTTATCACAATTTATTAAAGATCAAATGGAAAAAGAGGAATAAAATATGAATCAAATACGATTTGATTTTTCACATGCATTGCCTTTTCTATCAGAAGAGGCTATTTTAAAAATGGAAAAAGAAGCCGTTTGTGCTCGTGAAAAATTATTTAATAAAACAGGGGCGGGTAGTGATTTCCTTGGATGGGTAGATTATCCAATTATTCAGGAAGCGGCTTATCGGACGCGAGTTCATCAAGCGGCTGATAAAATTCGCTCGGATTCTGATATTTTATTGGTGATTGGAATTGGAGGATCTTATTTGGGGGCACGAGCGGCGATAGAACTGTTAAAACCTTATTTTTCATCATCGTCTCCTGAAGTTATTTTTGTTGGAAATACCTTATCTTCACAATATACTCAAGAATTGGTTGAATATTGTCGAGGGAAACGTTTTTCTATCAATATTATTTCTAAATCAGGAAAAACTATGGAACCCGCCATTGCTTTTCGCATTTTTCGTACGCTTCTAGAAGAACAAGAAGGAGTGGATGCCAATAAGCGCATCTATGCTACCACTGATGCGGTAACGGGGGCTCTTCGTGAACAAGCAATAGAGGCTGGATGGGAAAGATTTGACATTCCTGCTGATATTGGCGGTCGATATTCTATCTTAACAGCGGTTGGGCTCTTACCAATTGCTGTTGCTGGATATGATATTGAGGCAATGATGGAAGGGGCAAAAGAAGCTCATCAAGTCCTTTATGGGACACCATTTCGTCAAAACCCTGCGATGTTATATGCTTCTTGTCGCAATTTACTCGCCCGTCAAGACAAAACAAATGAATTTTTTGTGGCATATGAGCCTAATATGTTTTATTTCTTGGAATGGTTAAAACAATTATTGGGTGAATCAGAAGGAAAAAATCACAAAGGACTTTTCCCTGTTAGTGTGATTAATACCACTGATCTTCATTCTTTGGGTCAGTATATTCAAGATGGACAACGATTCTTATTCGAAACTGTTTTTCATTTCACCCATTCTCACAAAGACATGATAGTTCCCCCTGCTAAAGATAATAAAGATGAATTAGACTCACTGGTGGGGAAATCACTTCATTATATTAATGAACAAGCGATGACGGGAACAGTTCTTGCTCATATTGAGGGAGGCGTCCCAAATTTGATGTTTCATATGGAGCCCATTAATGAACATCGATTTGGATATTTAGTATATTTCTTTATGTTTGCTACAGGTATTAGTGCCTATATTTTAGGGGTCAATCCGTTTGATCAACCAGGAGTCGAACATTATAAAAAGAAAATGCTTGAATTATTAGGGACATAAAATGAAGAAGCTGATAGCCATCGTGTTGTTTGCGTTGGTACTTGGAGGATGCCATCGTCTTGAAGTCATTCAATTTGAAGATGATTATCCTTCAATGAAAGGGCAAGAACATGTGTATATTAAAACCGATTATACCACTGCTCTTAATATTATTTTAAATGATACGGGAGTTGTTTTATTTGCCTTTGATACTAAAAAATACGCATGTCCTTATTGTCAAGAAGTTGTTCCACTTTTAAATGAAGTGGCTCTTGAGGAAGGATGGGAAGCGATATACTATTTTGATATTTATGAGATGCGAATCAATAACACTACAGAATATCGGTTATTGATGGGATATTTAGATTCGCAAACAAATTCTTTGCTAGAAAAAGACGGAGTAAAAACACTTATAGTTCCCGATGTCTATTTTGTGAAGGAAGGCAAAATTGTAGCTCATCATATTGCTACCCTCTATAATGAGGATAATCGCTTTGTTTTAGGCATGGATAGTGTTCAAATACACACTTTAAAAGACCTTTATCGTTCTTATTTTCAAGCGCTAAAATAACACTTCGGTGTTATTTTTTTCATTAAATATGGTATAATAATGATATATTGAGGAAGCATATGAAGAAAGAAATGACAATTTATTCTCCCCTTCAAATGATGGAATTAGGGGAAGCCATTGGTCAACAATTACAAAAAAACAACATCATTGCTCTTGAAGGAGACCTGGGAGCAGGCAAAACGACCTTAACTAAAGGAATTGCGAAGGGACTTGGAATTGGTGGGGTTATCAATAGTCCTACTTTTACGATTATGAAAATTTATGATGGTCCCATCAAACTCTATCACATGGATGTATATCGGATTGAGGCCGTTCGTGATGATTTTGAACTGGAAGAATATTTTGAAGATGATGGGGTATGTGTCATTGAATGGGCTTCTAGAATTCGTTGTATTCTTCCTCAGGATATCCTGTGGATGACTCTTCTTGATCAAGGGAATGACGTTAGAACGGTTATTATGGAAACTTGTTCAACTACCTATGCGTCTATCATAGAAAAGGTGTGTTTATGAAATCGTTATGGATTGATACGTCAAGTTATTACTTATATGTAGGTATCATGGATCAAACCATGTTGTTCTCTAAGCAAATTCGGGGTAAGAATAATCATTCAGAACACCTTTTGGACACCATTAAAGAGGGCTTGGCATCGCTTGGGTGGCATCCATCTGATTTAGAGCGTATTATCGTAGGCATCGGACCCGGAAGTTATACGGGGTTACGGGTGTCTTTAACTGTGGCGAAGACATTAGCATGGACGCTTAAGCTTCCTTTATATACTATTAGTAGTCTTGACTTTGCTTTAAGCGGGTATTTGAATGACCCGGGATGTTATATGGTACTGATGCATGCAAAAAAGGATTATCACTTTGTAAAGGTTGTACAAATTACCTCATCTATTGAAGTTCTTCACGAGGAAGCCTATTTAGAAGACCAAGCCATTGAGCTCATTCAAAAAAGTTGTTCTCCGTCTCTTATTATTGATGAGGAAGGTTATCGATATCAACCTGAGCAAGTGCCTAATGATTTTTTGAATCGTGTGGAAGATATTTATTTGTTAGAACCTCAATATTTACGAGGTGAGATGTGAAATATCAAATACGAGAAATGAAAGTAGATGATATTGGTGAGGTTATTGATGGAGAAATGCGAGTTTTTTCTCATACCCTTGGTTATGATTTCATTTACACTGATTTGATGTTAAACCCGTATGCTCATTATTTTGTTTTAGAAATTGATGATACAATTCAAGGATATATGGGTTTATGGATTGAAGATCGTGCTCAAAT
Source organism: Bacilli bacterium (assembly GCA_041667425.1). Taxonomy (GTDB): domain Bacteria; phylum Bacillota_I; class Bacilli_A; order ML615J-28; family CAG-698; genus JAQVOS01. Next base: position 84 of record JBAYFA010000087.1, on the reverse strand, counting down.
TATTAACTTTTATGTAGAAGAAGCTTATCGACATATGGGATTTGGTTCGATGATGCTAGAGTTTGTCATTGAATTGTGTACTAT
>JBAYFA010000086.1:0-5387 GCA_041667425.1 Bacilli bacterium | reverse complement strand
ATTATTACCTTATATGAATGTGGTGATTTTGTTGATCTTTGTCGTGGTCCACATGTGGCTTCAACAAAGTATTTAAAGAATGTTAAATTATTGAGCGTAAGTGGTGCTTATTGGCGAGGTAATTCCAAGAATGAGCAATTACAACGTATCTATGGAGTGTGTTTCTTTGAAACAGACGAATTGAATAGTTATTTAGATATCCTCAAAGAACGTGAAAAACGGGATCACCGGAAGTTGGGTCGTGAATTAGAACTGTTCATGATTAGTGAATATGGTCCTGGATTTCCTTTTTGGTTACCAAAAGGGATGATATTAAGACGAGCACTTGAAAATTATTGGTATAAAGTTCATACTCGTGAAAACTATCAATTTATTCAAACTCCTATTATGTTAAACAAGGAATTATGGGAAGTATCTGGACATTGGTCATATTATCGTGAAAACATGTATACTTCTGTGATTGATGACAAAGAATTTGTTATAAAACCAATGAATTGTCCTGGAGGAATGTTAGTATATAAAAACAGCATTCATTCTTATCGCGATTTTCCACTTCGTGTTGGAGAGTTGGGATTGGTTCATCGTCATGAAGCGAGTGGCGCTCTCAATGGATTGTTTAGAGTTCGTAATTTCACACAAGATGATGCACATATTTTTATGCGAGAAGATCAAATTGTTGCTGAAATCGGAAGTTTGATTCGGTTGTTTGAAGAAGTTTATAGAGTCTTCAATCTAAATTATCATATTGAATTATCAACTCGTCCAGAAGAAAAATATATTGGAGAAATTTCAACATGGGATCAAGCTGAAAAAGCTTTAGCAGATGCTTGTCATTCAGTGGGTCGTGAATTTAAAGTCAATCCTGGTGATGGAGCATTCTATGGTCCAAAACTAGATTTTAAATTGCGGGATTCGATGAATCGGATTTGGCAATGTGGAACTATTCAATTAGATATGTTCTTACCAGAACGATTTGATCTTACTTATATCGATGAAAATGGAGAAAAGCGTCGTCCGATTATGTTACATCGTGCGCTATTTGGATCTATTGAACGGTTTATTGGGGTTCTTATTGAACATTATGGAGGAGCTTTCCCAACATGGCTTGCTCCTGTTCAAGTTAAAGTTATTCCTGTTCACAATGAACATCATTTAGAATTTGCTAAAAACCTATTAATGCAAATGAAAGATAAAGATATTCGGGCTGAACTCGATGATCGTGATGAAAAACTAGGATATAAAATTCGGGAAGCTCAAACTAAGAAAATTCCTTATCAAATTGTTATTGGCGATGAGGAAATTGCAAATAATCAATTAACTGTTCGTGAATATGGTTCAAATGACACTGTTAAGGAATCAGTGGATGATTTTATGGCAAGACTCTTACGAGAAATTGTCAACATGAGAAAAGAATGATAGAAGATCTGTTTGTCGAATTACAAAATTATTCAGAACGGATGCTCGCAAAAAGTAAAGAGGAATTCCGTGATTATTTATTTGCAAAAGCGACAACGCTGGGACTAAAGGTAGGGGTTATTCCTGATAGCAAACTGGCTAGAAATGTCGTTGTTGGCAACATTGAAGAAGCGTCGATTGTTATTGGGGCTCACTATGATACGCCTCCGCGCATGGCTAGTTGGATGATTAATCATATGTTATTATTTAACATTGTTTTGATCGTTCTTATGTGGGTTCTTTTACCCCTTATTATTATCTTTTTACCGATTGAATTTGCCTTTATTGCTTATATGATTTTTATCGTATTGCTATTTGCATACATGTTTGGATTTTTTTCTATTCCAAATCACAATAATTATAACGATAATACCAGTGGTGTTTTGAGCGTTCTAACGCTTATGCATGAAATTAAGTCCAATCAAGTGGCCTTTGTGTTTTTTGATAATGAAGAAAAAGGATTAATTGGTTCCCTTTTATTATCACGAGTTTTGAAAAAGCAACGTAAACAGTATATTATTTTAGATTGTGTGGGAGTTGGAAATACTTTTGCCTTTTATCATTATCGAGGAAAACAGCTCGCGGAAGAATTACAATCAAGTTTTGTTAATTTAGATTGCCCTCAATTTAATCATGAAGTTAAAAAAGGAGGGTATATGGCTACTTCTGATCATATGAGTTTTAATAATCAATCTCATGTTGGAATTATGGCGATGCAACGAAAACGTGGGCGCCTTATTATTCAAAACATTCATTGTGAACAAGATTGTTACCTTGATTATGAAAATATTCGTCATGTGTGTCAAGGAATAAAAAAATATTTAGGAGATAAGTATGGAATTCGCTAAAAGAATTAGTAAAAATCATGATGGTGCTATGTTTCTATCCTCTTTTGGATTCATGCTTTTTGGACCTGTGTTATTACTTATTCCATTTTTCTTACTTGCTTTAAATTATAATCCGCTTGTTTTGTTTACTCAAGAATATTTGCAATCTAGTTCTTTTACCATTGATTCTTTGATTGCAGATGGTGCTTCAAAAATATTGCTTATTACATTTATGGCAGTTATCTTTTTTAAAGAACTGTTAGAGAATTTGAGACGATTTCGAAAAGAGTGGGTCATGAATTTAACCTATATTGTTGGTGGAATGATATCGATGTTTATTCTTTTAGCTGTATTAAATGTGATTTATACTTTCTTTGGAATTGAAGGAGATTCTGCTAACCAACAAATATTAATAGAAGCGACTAATTCGAAAGCAAAACCTTTTATGTTTTTTATGATTGTGATTGCAGCCCCATTTATTGAAGAAATGATTTTTAGAAAATTTATATTTGGATTCTGTGAGAAAACAATGAAATTATCTAAATGGTGGGCTTTTGCGATATCTACTATTGCCTTTGCGGCTGTTCACGTCATGACTGATGTTGATAGTTTTATATTCATTTTTCAATATTTAGTGTTGTCCGGTGTAATTTCATTGAGTTATGTTTTATCGAAGAAGAACATTTTTGTACCTATGGGCATTCATTTTATAAATAATCTCATTAGTTTTATTGAAATAGCGCTATGATGAGACTCAAACATCGCATATTACTTCAGGAAGCTCGACAATTTTTTAAGAGTTCCCAATATGAACAAGCTATTCAACGATATGAGGAAATTTATGAATTTGGGTTGATTCGCGAGGATATGCTTGATTTGGGATCTAGTTATATTGAAATTAAAAAGTTTCATCAAGCAGAAGAACTTTTTAAATCAATACTTACTCATGATAAAGATGCTCGTAGTTGTTATTCTCTCGCGTTTATTTACGAAGAAGAAGGGCGTTATGATGAGGCATTAAACTATTATGAAGAGGCGATTGAACTGGAGCCTGACCATTTTTTCCTATATTATGATTGTGCATTTCTATATGATTATTTGCAACGATACGCTGAAGCTAAAGAATATTATCAAAAAGCCTTAGCCATTGACCCCAATCATTTTTGGGGGAATATCAACTTAGGTGCTATTTTTGAACAGGAAGGAAACGATCAAGTTGCTCTCGCATTGTTTTTAAAAGCCTATGAGGCCGATTCCAAGCAAAGTATGGTTGCATATAATTTGGGAGTGGTTTATTCAAAATTACAAGAAAATGACAAAGCTCTTCTATATTATTTGGAGGAGTTAACAAAATCAAACCCTTATCCGCAAACATATTATAATTTAGGTATTTTGTATAAATCAGCTTTTAAAGATTATGAAAAAGCTAAACAAGCTTATTTAAAAGGATTAGAATTAAATCCTGAGCAATATGAATTATGGTATAATTTGGGATGTTTGTATGTGGTGATGAATGATTATCTCAATGCAACAGAATGCTTTACCTACGTTTATTATAAGAAACGATCGTTATTTAAATATATTGAAGAAGATAGTGAACTATCTTCGTATTTAAAGAGTCCAGAATATCAATTAATTATTCAAGAAAAGGCACTATCAAAGTGATAGTGCCTTTTCTAATAAATCGCTAGTGTTCAAGGTGCTTGTATGCTATAATATGAATAGGTGATAACATGATAAAAACAATTAATGTCATTGGGGCAGGTTTAGCAGGAACGGAAGCAACTTATCAACTCATTAAACGAGGATTTGCTGTTCGTCTTTATGAAATGCGTCCCGCTAAACAAACCTCAGCACATCTAACAGGAGAGTTTGCTGAACTAATTTGTAGTAATTCGTTTCGGGCGCAATCGATTACCAATGCCGTTGGTCTTTTAAAAGAAGAAATGACTCGAATTGGGTCCTTAATTATGAAGACCGCTATACAGACAAAAGTGCCAGCTGGTGGGGCTTTGGCAGTGGATCGTAACGTATTTAGCCAAACCATTACTGCCACCTTGAAGCAACACCCATTGGTTGAAATTGTTAATGAAGAAGTGACAATCATTCCTGATGGTCCCACTATTATTGCTACTGGACCGTTGAGCAGTGATGCCATTAGTACTTCCATTCAAACTTTTTGTGGAGAAGAACATTTATATTTTTATGATGCCATCGCACCTATTGTTTATGCGTCTTCTATAAATCGTGATATTGTGTATGAAAAATCACGATATGATAAGGGAGAAGCTGATTATTTAAATTGTCCGATGACAGAGAGTGAATTTGATCATTTTTATGATTGCTTGATTCACGCAGAAGTGGTGACTCCGAAAGATTTTGAAATGAAGGTATTTGAAGGTTGTATGGCGATTGAAGAAATGGCTAAACGAGGAAAACAAACTTTACTTTTTGGTCCGATGAAACCTGTGGGACTCGAAGATCCCATTACTAGAAAACGACCTTTTGCCGTTGTGCAATTAAGACAAGAAAATAATCATCAAACCTTATACAATCTTGTGGGATTTCAAACTCATTTAAAATTTCCAGAGCAAAAGCGATTATTACAATTAATTCCGGGATTAGAAACTTGTCAAATTGCTCGATATGGGGTTATGCATCGGAATACTTATATGTATGGACCGCACGTTTTAAATCGATATTATCAAACACAGACACGAAATGATTTATTTTTTGCTGGTCAAATGACTGGAGTTGAAGGATATTTGGAAAGTGCTGCATCGGGTCTTGTTGCAGGAATTAATATGGCTCGTTATTTAGAACAAAAACCAATGCTTGATTTTACTAAAGAAACAGCTCTTGGCGCCCTTCAACATCATATCAGTTCTCCAAATACTAGTTTTGTTCCGATGAATGTTAATTTTGGATTATTTGTAGAACCTCCAATTTCTAAAAAGAAAGATAGAAAAGAAGCATATGTGACGCGTTCATTGGCTCGAATTGAGCAAATGAGGGATGAATGGATATGATTGACCAATTCATCAATTATTTAAAAAGTGAACGTAATTATTCTCCATACACTATTTTAAACTACACGAATGATAT
>JBAYFA010000085.1:0-5410 GCA_041667425.1 Bacilli bacterium | reverse complement strand
GTGTAACCTTTCCATTCTAAGAACTCTGGTGGACACCAGTGTGGAGCACAATCAGAAGTAAATACAGCAGCTTTACCCTTTCCCTTCTCAATAATTGAAATTAGAGGATCTCCATCTATTTCTACAAGAGTTTCTGAGTCTGGAAGAGGTTCGGTTTTATTATAACCTAATAAACAAGGCCAATCTTTTGACAGACCCTTTAAAATCGCATGATCTTTAACAACTTTGGGGGCAACCCCTTCGCAGTGCTCTCTTCGGTCATCAATTGTTAATACTTTTACAGGAAGTATATCTTGTACTGGATTTACCCCCCATCTTCCCTTAGCATCAACACCCGAAAAGGTTAAATACCCACCAACCATTATCAGTGATCCTCCTTGAAGTACATACTCTTTAAGCAGTTTGCATCTGTTTGGTTTTCTGACACTTTGGGTAAATGTTATATTTGGAATTTCAAAAGTATTCGCTCCCACATCGGATAGAATAATACAATCCCATTTGTTTAATCCTTCCATAGTAAAAGGAAATTCTTCATTAATTAAATGGTTAGGCATAAAATCAACTTCATAACCACCTTTCTTAAGAGATCCTATTAACCACTTTGATCCAGTTTCGTAAACTGAACTGTAAAATGCGTCAAATCCTTTTACATGCGTGGTTTGACTTGTCCAAGACTCGCCTGCTAATAATACTCGTTTATTCATTTGATTCCCCTATTATTTACACCATTCTAAGATTAATTCAGCATATATTAATATTGCTTCATAATATGATTGAATTTCTACATGTTCATCAATTACATGGCACTGTTCAACTTCTCCTGGTCCAAATTGTAAGGTATGACATTTAGCAACATTTTGCCAAAGTCTTGAATCACATCCACAAAAAGAACCCACTTTTTCAACTTTCTTTCCTAACACTTTTGCATAAGATTTATCAAAAGCCTTCATAAATGATGAATCAAGTTCTGCAGCAAAACCACCGCCCGCTTGGTATTCTTCAATTATAGGTAAATGTTCTTTAAGCCAAATATCTGATTTGCTTACTCTCATTATTGCATCAGTAAATTCATTTACCACTTGGTCATGGCTCATTAAATTTGGAATATAATGAATACAAGTTTCAAAATAGCAACTATCTGCAACTGTTGAACCAGCAGTACCCCCATGAATTGTTCCTACATTGTAGCTAGGACCAGGTAAATATCTATGACGTTTAGTTAAAAGCCAATGATATTCAACTTCATCCATGGCTTCGATTAATTTCATAGCTTTTCTAATAGCACTTACCCCTTCTGCTTTTTTACCAGAATGAATAGCTAGTCCTTCAACTTTAACTTTTAAAAATACGAAACCCATATGTGCAATAACTAGTTGGTCTGAAGTAGGTTCACAAACTACTACACCGTCAGCTCTTTGACCGCTATATATAGCTTGCATACTTCCGTTTCCTCCTCCTTCTTCATCACATACGGAAGTAATAGTTACATCACCAGGGAGTTCAATTCCTGCATCTTGAAGTAATTTAATAGCCATTACTGAAGCCATTAAACCACTTTTCATATCAGCTACACCTCTTCCATAAATTTTTCCATCTTTAATAGTTGGATTAAAAGGAGGTACTGTCCATTTATTTTCATCTCCTGGAGGCATTACATCAACGTGTCCATTAAATAAAAGGCTCCTTCCTTTGGGATTACCTTTAAAGGTTGCATAAACGTTGTAACGGTCTTTTTGGTTGTGTCCCAAATTCCCTTCATGGTAATTATCATAAATATTTTGAATAGCAACTTCACTCATTGGATCTTCAATGATTTGAGTAGCTTCCATTTCTTTAAAAAGTTTAACCATATATTCTTGACCATTTTTTTCTCTACCACCATCAATTCCATGTCCTAAGTCCTGAGTATCTTTGGATACTAATTCTTTAAGGCAATTTAAATATTCTTCTTTGTGTAATTCAAAAACTTTTTTTAAATCTATCATTTTTTCCCCCTTAAGAATATCGTTTGATACAATTTTCTACAATATTCCAGAATTTTTCTACATCAATTTCATAAGCTACATTACAGTTTTTAGTCCAATGATTATAATCAAACATATCACAATTGGTTCTTCCGTAGCTCTTAACACTTCTAATATCAACTTCTGCATTGACAAATTTTGTTTTAAGTACAGTAGGATCTATTAAATAGGCAATAGTAATTGGATCATGTAAGGGTCCACCTTCCCAGCCAAAAACCTCTTTTTGAGTTTTACAGAAGAAAGTCATTAAATCAGTGAAAAGTTTTCCAGCTGGATTATTATTTTTAGACATTCTTTCGACGATTGAAGGAAAACAAAGAGCCTGTCTAGTAACATCCAAACCTACCATTACCAAAGGTCTTCCACTGGTAAACACTACATAAGCAGCATCAGCATCGGCAATAATATTAAATTCTGCTGCTGGAGTTACATTTCCATTTCCATAAGAACCTCCCATAAAAACAACTTGTTTGATTTTTGGGATAATCTTAGGTTCCATTCTCATTGCCATAGCTAAATTAGTCATTGGTCCAGTAGTAACTACTGAAATATCACTCTCTCCAGCCATCAAAGTGTCAATAATAAAATTAACTGCATGCTTTTTCTCAATCTTTCTTTTTAAAGGTTTAAAATTAGGCCCGTCTAAACCTGTTTTTCCGTGAATGTCTGCTGCAATTATTGGTCGTTGTCTAATCATAGGTTGTCCACAACCTTGATAAACAGGAATATCAAGTCCTAAATATTGACAAACATTCATTGCATTAATTGCAGTTCTTTCAATTACTTGATTTCCTGCAACTACTGAAATACCTAGTAAATCAATGTTGGGGTTTTTAGCAGCCATCATTATGGCAGTAGCATCATCGTGACCAGGATCACAATCTAATATTATTTTCTGTTTTTCCATAATTTTCTCCTAATTTACTTTCAATAAAGAACTATTTTTATTCTTGTTAGCATAGTATTTAGATACCATTGAAAAGGAAAGTACAATAACAGTTACTAAATAAGGCATCATTAGAACTAATTGAGATGCAACACCATAAGACTGTAATCTAGCTCCAACAGAATCAACAAATCCAAATACCAGACAACCAATAGCTGTATATACTGGATGAGCATTTCCAAAGAACATAGCTGCAACACCCATAAATCCTCTATTATTAGTCATATTCTCGGTAAACAACTTTGAATAACCTAAGGATAAGTGTGCTCCTGCCAAACCTCCAACTAAACCAGAAATCAAAATAGCTTGATATTTCATTGAAATAACATTGATACCAGCTGTTTGAGCAGCTAATGGATACTTCCCAACTGCTCTTAAATGTAAACCCCATCTAGTTTTGAATAGTACAAACCACATTAAAAATATAAATACTATTACAAACCATTCTGTTAAGGCCCAATCATTGAATACTTGATTCAAAAAATTAATATTTTCTATCCAACCAATATGTATTCTAGGAATTGCAACGATTTTAGGATTTGAAAAAGTTCCTCTCATACCAAAGACACTAGTCATTAAGAATTTTGTAAACGCAATAGCAAACATGTTAATACCAACACCAATAGCACAAATATCTGCACCATATTTAATATTAGCAATTGCCATAATTCCCGCCATTAATAATCCTGCAAACATAGCTACTGCAATGGCTAGCACCCAACTTCCTGTGGTATAACTAACTGCTACTGCAGCAAAAGCTCCTGTTAGCATAATACCTTCAGTACCAATGTTAAGGATGTCGGCTTGCTGGGTAATAGCCGCACATAGAGCAGCATAAATAACAGGAGTAGCTGATCTAAAACTTGCATAAATTAAAGATGCATTAAAAAAATTTCCAAAATCCATTACTTCACCTCCTTAACTTCAATTTTCTGTTGTTTTGGTTTTAAGCCTATTCTATTTTTACCTTTTCCACCTTTGAAAATAAAATTAAATAGAGAATCCATAGAAGCAAATATAATAAAGATAGCTGTTACGGTATCAACTAATGATTTTGGAACACCAGTTGCTTGTTGCATTCTAAGAGCACCAGTTCTGAGTATTGCTAATACAAAAGCTAGAGCTGGACAAGCAATCAGGTTACTCTTAACAATCAAAGCTGCTAACATTCCATTGAATCCTAGGTTAGTAGCAAAATTATCTAAGAAATAACCATGTACACCTAAGATTTCTATAACACCAGTTAATCCACCTAAAGCACCACTAATCATCATTGACTGAATAAATATTTTCTTAGAATCAATTCCCATACAATCTGAGAATTTTGAGTTTGAACCAACTGTTCTAAGTTTGAAACCGTAAGGGGTTTTATAGAACATCCAAATTATTCCAATTGAAACGATTATTGCTATAAATATACCTATATTAACACTACTTGGTCTCATAAATTGTTTAAGCCTAATACTAACGTTTTCTGATTGAGGGTTTTGTACTCCAGCACTCATTGGTCCGTTTACCATGTATGAGGTAATATATAAGGCAACACTATTCATTAAAATTGTCGTACATACTTCACTTACATTGTAATAAGCCTTTAATACACCTGGAATCCAGGCCCATAAAGCTCCAACTAATATTGCACCTGCAAAAGCTGCAATATAAAGTAGTGGAGTTGGAAGGAAAGTCCAATTAATAGCAATATAAGCTGCTGCAAGGCCACCTAAGAAGATTTCACCTTCAACACCTACGTTAAAGGCTCCGGCTTGTGCTGCAATAGCAAAAGCAATAGAAGTTAACAATAGTGGTGTGAAATTAGCAAGAGTAGTTCCAAATTTTAATTTTCCTTCGAAAGCACCTCGTATTAAAGCTCCATAAGCTTCAATAGGATTTTGATGAATAATTACTATAAAAATTGCACCAACTAATAAAGATACAATAATAGTTAATAAAATTTTTATTATTGCTATAACCGTCTTATTCATCTTGACCTCCTTTGATATCATCATTTGAGGTATCAATTCCACCCATCATGAGTAAACCAAGATTCTCTTCATTTGCATCTTCTACTTTCATCTCACCAGATATTTTACCTTCGTGAATAACAATAATTCTATCTGACAATGAAAGAATTTCTTCCAAGTCGGCAGAAACTAAAACAACCCCAATTCCTTTCTTCTTTTGATCTTGAATAATACTTCTAATGGATTCAATAGCTCCAATATCAACACCTCTGGTTGGTTGAGATGCTACTAGAAGTTTATTAACTGTTGAAATTTCTCTGGCTACTACAATTTTCTGTGAATTTCCTCCAGAAAGAGCTGAAAGCAAAACTGTGGTATCTCGGGGTCTAATATCATATTTTTCTGCTAAGCTATTTGATTCTTTTAAAATGGCTGCTTCATTTAATGTCGTTTTCTTTACAAATTGTTTATCATCTATT
>JBAYFA010000084.1:0-5435 GCA_041667425.1 Bacilli bacterium | reverse complement strand
TCATTAGGAATTGAAACATTGGGTGGCGTATTTACTAAATTAATTGAACGTAATACGACAATTCCAACCTCAAAATCACAAACATTTTCAACGGCGGCTGATAATCAACCTGCTGTTGATATTCACGTATTACAAGGTGAACGGCCAATGGCAGCGGATAACAAAACGTTAGGTCGTTTCCAATTAGGAAATATTCCACTAGCACCTCGTGGTATTCCACAAATTGAAGTTTCCTTTGATATTGATGCCAACGGAATTGTTAACGTCAGTGCTAAGGATTTGGGGACAGGTAAATCACAAAAGATTACCATTCAAAATGGCTCTGGATTAAGTGAAGCTGAAATCAAGAAAATGGTTCAAGATGCTGAAGAAAATGCGGAAGCAGATAAAAAACGCAAAGAAACCGCAGATTTACATAATGAATCTGAACAAGTTATCTTTGCTGCTAAAAAAGCTATTGATGATTTGGGAACAGAAGTCACTGATCAAGAAAAGAAAGATATCAATGAAAAAATTGATGCTCTTGAAAAAGCCTTGAAACAAGACGATGTTGAAGATATTACGAAAAAGAAAGAAGCCTTAGTGAAAGCTAGTCAAAATGTGGCTATGCGTGCTTATGAGAAAGCCTCAAAAGCTAAAGAAGGCGAAACTACTGAAAAAGCTGATGACGATGTCGTTGATGCTCAATTTGAAGACGAAAAATAAATACTAAACGGGGGATATTATGGCCAAACGCGATTACTATGAAGTATTAGGGGTTGAAAAAACGGCAACGGATGATCAAATCAAACAAGCTTATCGTACACTTGCAAAAAAATATCATCCAGATGTTAGTAAAGAGGCTAATGCTTCTGATAAATTTAAAGAAGTTCAAGAAGCTTATGAAGTACTCAGTGACCCACAAAAACGAGAACAATATAATCAATTTGGCCACGACAATCCCAATCTTGGTGGGAATGGATTTGGTGGATTTGATTTTGGAGGAGGATTTGGTGGATTTGAAGATATTTTCTCTTCCTTTTTTGGAGGAGGACGCAAAACGTCACAATCAGGTCCTGTCCGTGGAAAAAGTTTAAAAACATCGATGACACTCACTTTTGAAGAAGCTGCTTTTGGATGTGAGAAGGAAATCAGTGTAACTAAATATGATACTTGTTCTGAATGTAGTGGAACGGGTGCGCAGTCAAAAAGCGATGTAGAAGTTTGTAAAAGATGTCACGGCACTGGCCGGGTCATTGTTGAACAAAATTCATTTATGGGTCGAATTCGGACGGAAACTGTCTGTCCTGAATGTCAAGGAAAAGGAAAAACTATTCTTAATAAATGCAGTGCTTGCCATGGTGAAGGGCGTGTTCGTAATACAACCAAAATCAAAGTCAGAATGCCTTCTGGAGTAGATGATGGGCAAACGCTCACTTTGCCTGGAAAAGGCGAAGCGGGCTTAAATGGTGGGTTGTACGGAGATTTATACATCAATATATCAGTGAAACCTCATGAGTTATTTGTTCGTGATGGACTTGATATTTATTTAGAAATGCCTCTTACATTCTCGCAAGCGGCTTTGGGTGCTAATTTAGATGTTCCAACCTTATCGGGGAGTAATGTCTTAAAAATTCCATCAGGAACGCAAACTGCGACTAAATTTAAAATTGCAGGCAAAGGAATTACTAACGGTCGGACCAACCAAACAGGTAATTTGTATGTAGTGGTCACCATTGTGACTCCTAATCGGCTATCTGCTGAACAAAAAGATTTGTTTTCTCGATTGGCCAATACCAAAGAAAACTCAAATGATTCTACTTTTATCAAAATCAAAAACTTTTTCAAACGTAATTTTTAAGTAATGATGAAAGTCACTTGATATAAAGTGGCTTTTTTCAATGCGTATTCTGGTGAATTTGGCTCGTTTGTGTGGTATAATAAAAATAGGTGAATTAATATGCAACGTTACTTTATTCAAACAAATCAATTACATGATCATGAGATTATCATCGATGGGTCGGATGTTCATCACATTAAAAATGTGATGAGAATGAATATTGGGGATCAAATCCTCTGTACCGATGAAGACCATCATACATATCGAGTTCAAATTAAAGCGATTGGTGCAGTGGTGCATACCTCTATTTTGGAACAAATCATAGAACAAACCGAATTATCGGTTCGCATCACCATTGCACAGGGAATTATTAGTCGAGATAAAACAGAAGAAGTGATTAAACGGCTCTCAGAACTCGGAGTAAGTTCTTACCTTCCAGTCGCCATGAAGCGGTCTAAATTTCGATTAGATCAGGCAAAGTTTGAACGGTTTCATAAAATTATTAAAGAAGCTTGTGAACAATCACAGCGCAATACTTTGATGATCCTTCAAAATCCTGTGGCTTTTGAGGCTTTGGAAACAATTGGTTCGACTTTTGATGATAAGTTTGTTGCTCATGTGGATACGTCAATGTTTCTTGCGCGGGTACTTCCTCCTAAGGGCATCAAAAACATCCTCTTTGTGATTGGTCCTGAAGGTGGATTTGATTCTCAAGAATTGACTCAACTACAAAGTTGGGGCTATAAAATCGTTCATTTGGGATCTCGCGTATTAAGAACAGAAACGGCTCCACTCTATATAGCAAGTATTTGTGGATATGTTTATGGTGAAAATGATGCGAATTAGTTATTATTCTCTCGGATGCAAGGTTAATTTATATGAATGTGAAGCTATTATTCAACAATTTGTGAAAAACGGATTTGAATTGGTTAATTTTCATGAAATAGCTGATGTTGTCCTCATTAACACGTGTAGTATTACGGAAGTGAGTGATGCAAAAAGTCGAAAAATCATTCGCCAAGCCACTCGCATCAGTCCTTATGCAATTGTTGCCGTCATGGGATGTTATGCTCAATTAAATCCTGAGGAGATTAAAAAAATACCAGGAGTTGATTTACTCATCGGAACTCAATATCGTCATCAAGTTTATGATATGGTGATGGAATTACTAAAGAATCGTCATTTTATGATGAAAATAGATGAAATATCACATCTTAAAATATACGAAGAACTTAAAGTTCTTCGATATACGAATAAAACTCGGGGATTTGTGAAAATTGAAGATGGATGTGATAATTTTTGTAGTTATTGCACTATTCCTTATGCACGAGGTCGAGTACGTAGTCGTCAACCGCACGATGTGATTGATGAAATTCGTACTTTGAGTGACGAAGGGATGAAAGAAATTGTGTTAACCGGGATTAATACTGGTTGTTATGGCCGTGATTTGGACCATTATTCGTTTGTCCAACTATTAAACGATCTCATCGAACAGGTTCCTTCATTGGGCCGTCTTCGCATCTCTTCTATTGAATTAACAGAAATCACTGATGAGCTCTTAGATCTCATCAAACGCTACCCCAATCATTTTTGTATGCATTTACATATTCCCTTACAAGGTGGAATTGATTCTACTCTAGAGAGAATGAATCGTAAATATCGAATCATCGATTTTGAAGAACGGCTTAAAAATATCCGGACTCTTTTTCCAATGATTAATATCACAACCGATATTATGATTGGTTTTAATGGCGAAAGTGATGAGGATTTTCTTGAAACTTGTAACAACATCTTTCGTTTGGGGTTTGGGGAAATGCATGTTTTTCCATACTCTCGACGTCCGCTTACTAAAGCTTATCACTTTCCTGACATCATCTCAGAAGTTGTTAAAAAAGACCGAGTGAAGCAAATGCTTGCCATTAATCAAATGATGGGGTTGGCTTATCGCATGCAATTTAAAGGAAAAATCGTCTCGCTATTAGTTGAAAAAAATGACAATGGAATCTTGTTTGGTCATACATCCAATTATATAGAAGTCGAAGTTAAAGGAAACCTTAGTCCCAACACGGAAGTAGATGTTGTGTTGACTGATCCAGGGTATCCCATTAGTAAAGGAGTCATTCATGAATTTTAATTCATATCATTTTAAAGATTTTATTCAATTAACCCTTCAAGATTTGGGGTTTGAATCTCCAACAGCGATTCAAGAACAAGTCATTCCGAAGATATTAGCCAATCAGAATGTGATTGGGAAAAGTGCAACGGGTTCTGGTAAAACTCATTCCTTTTTATTGCCAATTTTTCAAAAATTAGATGCGAATGTTGCTGCTATTCAAGCGGTAATAATCGCCCCAACCCGAGAATTGGCCATGCAAATATATTTAGAGTGTATGAAATTTACCAAACATCAATCTAATTTAGATGTTCGTTTATTAGTGGGAGGGACCGATCGCGATCAAGAAATTGCTCGTCTTCGTACATCACAACCTCATTTGATCATTGGAACACTTGGAAAAATAAACGATTTGGCCATTGAAACCAATGTATTAAAAATTTACACAGCCAATATCGTCGTCATTGATGAAGCCGATATGGTCTTTGATATGACTGAAATGGAAGAAATAGATCATATTTTTTCGAAGTTTTCTGAACATACGCAAATGTTAACTTTTAGTGCGACGATGACCCCTGATATTAGTCGATTCATTAAAAAGTATTTATCAGGAACACAAATGATTGATCTTTCTAGTAAAGAATTATCTAAGAGTGGTATTGATCATTTCTTTCTTCCTACTAAAAATAAGAATAAGAAAGAAGTTTTATTTCAACTTTTACAAACATTTATTCCTTATATTGTCATTATTTTCGCAAACACCAAGGAAACTGTTGATGAGGTGGTTGATTTCCTCACGGAGAAGGACATCAAACTATTAAAATTAACGGGTGATTTACAAGCTCGTGAACGAAAACAAGTATTAAAGCGAATCAAAGATGGTCAAATTCAATACGTAGTTGCCAGTGATATTGCCTCACGTGGACTAGATATTGAAGGAATTAGTCATATTATTAATTTTGATTTGCCCGATGATGTCGAATTTTATGTTCATCGGACTGGGCGAACTGCTCGTCATAATTTTACTGGACAAGCCATCTCATTGTATGAATATGAAGATAATCATTACTTAGACCGTTTAGAAGCAAAGGGACTGAAGTGTACGTATGTTGTATTAAAAGATCAAGCATTGGTTCCTGTTCATGGACGCAATATGTGGAAAAAAACCCCGCGCTTTGTTAAAAAAGCGGAAGAAGATATGCATAAAAAATTCCCAGTTTCTAAAAAGGTTAAACCAGGACATCGAAAAAAACGCTTAGCAATCATCAATAAAGAACTTAATAAAATGAAGCGAGCACGAATTGATGATTTATATCATAAAAGGAGTCATAAAGAATGAAAATAGGATCTCATGTTAGTAATAAAGGTGATAAAATGCTTCTAGGAGCTGTTGAAGAAGCGATTTCTTATGGAGCAAACACCTTTATGATTTATCTTGGGGCTCCTCAAAATACAATGCGTAAAGATATATCGACTTTTCGTATTGAAGAAGCGCATGCATTA
>JBAYFA010000083.1:0-5501 GCA_041667425.1 Bacilli bacterium | reverse complement strand
AGTCTACTCCATAAGATATCTTATGCACTTGCGTATTCAACAGTTATAAACAATGTATCATAACCAAATTTTTCAATATAAAAAAGTCATACGTGATAAGAAATGATTCACATATGACTTTTTGCTTTTTATGTTCAGATAAATAAGAAGTTCATTACCGACTCAAATAGTTTTAAAAAGTTATCTTGATTCTATAATCCGCATTTTAACTGCGCATGACAATTTGAACAGGTATTACATCCTCCGATGTCTTCAACCGTTCCTTCCAGACAAATAGGACAAATGTCTCCGATTTCAACACCAATATTTTTTCCAACTTTACTACGAAGATGCAATTGACTATCCGATGTCTTCGGTTTTTGCTCTTCAATTTCAATACCCAATTCAGAAATTGCCATTTGTTTTGGAAAGGCTTGATCACTCTTTAAAGTCAGTACTTGCGTATCACGACTTCCATCAACGTAAACCGTTCCACCTTTGGCCTTATTCTTATAAAGATAACTATATAATTCTTCAACTTGTTCAACACTATACCCTTTCGGTGCATTCACGGTCTTAGAAATTGATGAATCAACCCATCGTTGAATAATACACTGAACCGTTGCGTGTTCGAAAGCTGAGAGTTCCATGGCTGAAACGAAGATATCAGGAAGTGAATCTTCTGTATATTGAGGATGCCGTTTCAAATATTCTTGAACAATCGGAGCATTGACTTCCATGTATTTACCCAATCGCCCACTTCTAAAGTATTTAAAAGCAAAATAAGGTTCTAGTCCTGTTGAAACTCCAACCATCGTTCCAGTTGAGCCCGTCGGAGCAATCGTCAACAAATGCGAATTACGAATTCCATATTTTAAAATATTTTCGCGTATTTCACTTGATAATCCTTGAATATATCCTGATTCAATAAATTTTTGCCGTGATCCATATTGCTCTAAGAAAGGGAAACTTCCTTTTTCTTTTGCCAAATTAATTGAAGCTTTATAGGCTTGATACGAAATAAATTTAAATAGTTTATTAACAAAACTATTTCCTTTTTTACTTCCATATCGAAGATTACAATAAATCATAAGATCATGCAACCCCATAATCCCCAATCCAACTCGTCGTTCGCCCAACGCTTGATGCTTATTTTCTTCTAAAAAATAGTACGTACAATCAATGACATTATCTTGCATTCGAACACTGACATAAATTGTACGTTCTAGCTTATTCCAATCGACATCATTGTCTTCAAAATCAACCATGTTAGCGAGATTAATAGCCGCAAGATTGCACACAGAATATGGTGCTAGAGGTTGCTCTCCACATGGATTAGTACAAACAACTTGTTGCCCATAACCAGCAGCATTGGTCATTTCATTGGCATTATCAATGAAGAAAATTCCAGGTTCAGCCGAATAAGTTGCACAAATACAAATGAGATTCCATAAATCACGAGCTTTAATTTGTTGATGAACACGAACACCATATCCAAGACGTTCCCATTCACGAACATCGCCGATGCTTGCCCATTTTTCATCATAGGCTGCTTTTTCACCAACAGAGTAATTATCAATATCAGGGAACCGAAGATTATACATAGCATCATCTTCAACTGCTTGCATAAATTCTTTGGTAATCGCCACTGAAATATTTGCTCCATTTAAATACTCTGGAGAATTCACTTCATAATGACCTTTATATTTTAATAATTCTTTAACCTTTTCATGAGCAGATGGTTTAATCGTTCCCGGTCTTTCCATCTCTAAATCATTGATCACTTCATACATTTCAACTTCTTCTGATTTTAAAGAAATGAATTTTAATTTTGCTTTGGCTTCACGAACAATAGCATCGTTTTGAATATTTTCAATCAAGAATTGAAGAATTCTTGGATTTTGCATCTTAGAAATAATAAATTGTATAATGTCAGGATGCCATGAGGCCATCATGATCATTTGTGCTCCACGACGAGACCCTCCTTGTTCAACCAAATTAGTTAATTGAGATAAATCTTCTAACCAACTAACAGCACCACTAGATTTTCCATTTACCCCTTTAGCAAGACTGTTTTTAGGACGTAGAGTCGACCCGTTGGTTCCAACTCCTCCTCCACGTGACATGATTTCCATCACTTGTTGACGATGATAGGCAATCCCTTTGCGCGAATCATGAACATAAGGCATCACAAAACAGTTAAAATAAGTAACAGCACTATTACTACCAGCTCCAAATAAAACACGTCCGGCGGGAACCAAATTTAAATTAACGATTTCATGAAAAAAAGCGTTAACCCATTCGAGTTTTTCACCAGCCGCTAAATTATTGGCCACCCGATGAGCAATTTGTTCATAGTAAATTTCCATCGGTTTATCGATGACGTTTTTTGCACGAACAATCTCTCCATCACTATTGGCGTCTAAAGCAATCCCTTCATATTCTTCTTCAAGACGAACCGTGATGCGATCATTCTTAATTTTAGTAACATATCCAATACCACGACTTGGAAACTTAGGGTCGTCTTTGACCACACAAACAACCAAATCTCCAATGCCAAGAGTGGAATGATTGATATCCTTTTGAGTATATCGGTCTAACATAACTAACCGTGACACACCTTCAAATGTACGATTCATTGAATCATCAACTAAGAATAAGTGTGGAAAATTTTGACTAATGTCTTGATTTAACTTTTCAATAAGAGCATGAGGATATTGCATGGTAGACCTTCTTTCTTCAAGGTGTGTTTATATAAAAAGAATTTCTACTGCGAAACAGTCAAATTCTTTTCTTTTCAATCAACACACTTTATAATATATTAATTTATTGTACCATGAATCCTCATTCAATTCAACCTATTATTCAAAATGAATTCATTTTCATTTGTTTACATTATCACTTACAATTGCATAATTTCTATTTCGCCAACTTATAAAAAAAGGGTGACTAAATCACACCTTTTCAATTTGGTTTTTTTCATAGATCAACTTTAATCCATCCATTAATAAATGTTCATCATATAGATAACTAGGAACAAAAGGAGCAATATAACGCGCCATTCCCCCTGTTAAAACAATTTTCATTGAGCCCATTTCATCAATGATACGTTTTACCATTCCTTCTATGGCACCAACTGTGCCATAAATCATTCCACTTTGAATAGAGGAGATGGTATCCCGTCCAATAACCGCAATAGGCACTTTAATTTTTGCCGACTCTAACAGTGAAGTATTCTTTACAAGACTGCTATACGCCGTCATCACACCCGGATAAATAATCCCTCCAAGAAATTCTTTACGATCATTAACCACCGACAAGGTAATGGCAGTTCCCATATCAATAACGATGATCGGATATCCATATTTAGAGGTAGCCGCAACAGCTCCAACCAACAAATCAGCTCCCAATTGTTTGGGTTGATCTAGTTTGATGGGAATTCCGGTTTTTAATCCTGGTCCAACAAACAAAGGTTCTTTCTTAAAATATTTTGTAAAAGCTTTTTCTAAAGTACCATCCACTTCAGGGACAACGCTGGCAATAATGACGCCTGTGGTATCCTCAGGGGATAGATTGTGATATCGAATACTTTCAATAAGACGAATCCCATATTCATCCTCAGTACGATGAATTTTGGTTTCCAATCGAAACGTTGAAAGTAACTGATCATCTTGATAAATACCAATGACAATATTGGTGTTCCCAACATCAACACAAATGATCATATTGTTTTCCCCCTTATGGTTTAACTAGCCTCGAGAATTGTATTTACCATCAACGGTTGATACAATAATTTTATCCCCATTTTCTATAAAGAGCGGGACAGATACTCGAATACCTGTTTCAAGAAGGGCTTCTTTTTGGGCATTGGCAGCCGTGTTTCCCTTCACTCCTGGTGGACAATCTACCACTTCAAGAGCGACTTTTTCTGGTAATTGAACCCCTAGAACTTCACCATTGTAATCAATCACTATGACTTCCATTCCATCTAACATGTAGTTCTTTTCATTTTGTAGTCGATCCGCAGCAATATCTAACTGTTCATACGTTTCCATATCCATGAACGTGAAAAAATCAGAAGTAGCATACAAATATTGCATCTTTTTCTTTTCAATATTTGCTTGTTCCATTTTGGTTCCCGAATTGAAGGCAAGAGTCGTAATCGAATTAGTTCGTAAATTCCGTAGTTTAGTCCGAACAAAAGCCATGCTATTAGCCGATTTCACATGTTGAAATTCAATGATCACATAAATATTCCCTTCATATTCAATGGTTAACCCTGTTTTAAAATCGCTTGTTAAAATCATTATTGACACTCCTTTAGTTTATATATACTTATTATAGTCGATGATGAGCGTTTTTTCAAGTTTATTATTATTCTAATATGGTAATGGTATATCCAATATTAAAATCTTTCGTTGGTTCTAGGAATATTAAATTATCTTTTTTCATGAAATCATGGGTTGTATCGTATCGATCTCCATGCCCAATCCATGGTTCTAGACAGACAAATTTAGCCGTTGGTCGAGTCCAAATGGCTAAAGTCACAAAATCTAGATAAGTAAAGCGAATACCTTGATGCTGCTTATTGACTAATAAGACTTCCTCACTTCGTACCCGAGGAATAATAATGGCATCATTATCAAAATAGCGATATTCAAGTGGCAATTCTTTTAAATCAGTAAAACATAACCACGGCGCATTATAATTTATGGTTCCATCTGACTCTACGAGTGGACTTGAAAATTTTTCTGATGTTTTAAAAATCAGTCGATAATCTTCAAATGTCTCACCTGGATACAAAGGAATATTAAATCCAGGATGCCCTCCAAAATTAAAAGGCATGGTTTTATTACTATGATTACTGATGCGCACCGAGGTTCGAACACTCATGTTTTTAAGTTGATACGTGACAAACACTTTATATTGATAAGGATACATCGCCAAGGTTTCCTTATTGTGAATATTAACCAAAGTCACTTCATCTTCTTTTTGTTGCAAAATCTCAAATTCTTGATTGCGAAGAAACCCATGGAGAGGAAGATGATATTCCTTTGTATCCAACAAAGTAAACCCATTTTTTAGTCTTCCCACAATTGGAAAAAGAAAAGGGGCACTACTACTCCAAAATTCATCGGGTTGATGAAGATATTCTTTCCCAGAAGTCGTTTTAAGTGATACTTTCTCAGCACCCACGGTTGAAACACATAACGTTACTTGTTCATTTCGAATAGTTACCAGCATAGTTCCTCCTATAATAATCCATAAAAAATATATCCCAAAATCCCTGATAAAATAATCAAAGGAATTGGACCTATTTTTTTTGATATTTTTGAAATAATCAAAATAATGACAATAATGGCCAATGCATAAAAATCCCAGTTTTTAAATAATTGTGTTACTATCCCAATGCTGTTCGACATCAGATTCCATACAACACTTAAAATCAAGCCAACAACGACTGCCTTGATTCCCGCTAAGGCAAAAACAATGTATTTGTTTTCCATCAAATGATGAAAATT
>JBAYFA010000082.1:0-5551 GCA_041667425.1 Bacilli bacterium | reverse complement strand
TTGGCATTACCCGGGCTACGCGTAAAGAACATTTTATCAATGCCACTGTTGAATCGATTGCCTATCAATCCAAAGATGTGATGGAAGCGATGATTGAATCGTCAGGAATTCACATTCATAGTTTGGCTGTTGATGGAGGCGCCAGCGTTAATGATTATTTAATGCAATTTCAAGCTGATATTCTCGATTGTAAAATTGTGCGAGCTGCTTGTCCTGAAACGACTGCGCTCGGAGCTGCGTATCTTGCAGGGTTGGCCGTGAAAATGTGGAAAAGTAAAGAAGAAATCAGAAAACTTCACGACACTAATGCGATTTTTTTGAACAATATTAGTGCATCACGTCGTGAAGAGCTCTATCGCGGTTGGAAAAAAGCAGTCGAAGCGACCCGTGTTTTTAAACTGTAAGAAAGGATGGCCAATATGGATGTAATCATCATTGGAGCTGGTGTCATTGGAACCAGTATCGCTCGGGCCTTATCAAAATATCAAATGGATATTCTCGTCATTGAAAAAGACAATGATGTCGGAGATGGATCTAGTTGTGCCAATAGTGCTATTCTTCATTCAGGATACGATCCTGAACCGGGGAGTTTAAAAGCAAAACTTAATGTATTAGGTAATCAAATGTTTGATGAGGTGTGTCGAGATTTAGATGTTCAAATTCGGCGAATTGGCTCGATTACGGTTGCTTCAACGGATGAAGAAGTGGATGCGTTAGGCCCTCTTATTAAACGTGCTGAACAAAACAAGGTTCCTGTACAACTCTTAACTCGTGAAGAATTATTAAAAATAGAACCATTTTTACATTCAAGTGTTCGGTATGGATTGCTTGCTCCCACGGCAGGAATAATTAATCCGTTTGAACTTACTATTGCTTCAATGGAAAATGCAATGGATAATGGGGCATCGCTTCATTTGTGTGAAGAAGTCATCGGTATAAGCCGAGTAGGCAATGAATTTTTAGTGCAAACTAATAAAGATCAATATAAAACAACCATGGTTATTAATTGTGCTGGGGTATATAGTGATGTGATTCATAATATGGTGAACCCTCCTCAATTTACGATTAAGCCGCGGCGGGGAGAATATTATGTAATTGATAATTTGTTTACTCCGTATATTACACATGTGATTTTTGGGGTGCCAACTAAAGCTGGTAAAGGGGTTTTAGTGACTCCTACGACTCATGATAATTATCTTTTTGGACCATCTAGTGATTTTATTGAAAATAAAGATGATACTGCGACTCATGCTGATGTTTTAATGATGGTTAAGAATCGTGCAAGTACGATGGTGTCGACTCTTCCTTTTTCAAGTATGATTCGTCAATTTGCTGGAATTCGAGCGGTTTCTAATACCAATGATTTTATTATTCAAGAAGCAAGCCCTAATTTCTATGATGTTGCCGGTATTCAATCCCCTGGATTGGCATCTAGTCCTGCGATTGCGAAGATGGTTGAAGATCTTATTTTAAGTCATCATGCTTTTTCAAAAAATCCAAGCTACAATCCTCGGCGTCGCCCGGTGGTTCGTTTAAAAGAAGCATCACTTGAAGAGAGAACGCGGTTAATTGCAAAAAATCCTCAATATGGACACATTGTTTGTCGATGTGAAGGGGTTAGCGAGGCCGAAGTGGTTGATTGTATTCATCGTCATGCGGGTGCTAGAACCATTAAGGGAGTTAAAAAGCGGACTCGTCCAGGTGCTGGACGATGTCAAGGCGGATTTTGTGAACCGCACATTATTGAAATATTAAGTCGTGAACTTGGAAAACAAAAAACAGATATTGAATATGCAAAACAAGGATCATTTATTCTTCAAGAACGAAAAAAAGGTGAACCTCATGAAACACGTTGATTTAGTCATTATCGGTGGAGGATCGGCAGGACTTGCTGCTGCGATTAAAGCATATGATGAAGGAATTCAGTCTATCTTAGTTTTAGAAAAAGAAAAATATTTGGGTGGAATATTATTACAGTGTATTCATAATGGATTTGGCTTGACGACTTTTCAAGAAGAATTAACAGGTCCTGAATATGCTCATCGTTATGTAGAAGAAGTATTAAAACGGCCAATTGATATAAAATTAGAGACTATGGTAATGGAAATTACGCCTGATAAACAAGTTCATTATTCAAATGAACTTGAAGGGTATATCATTGTACAAGCGGGGGCTATTATTTGTGCAACAGGATGTAGTGAGCGTACTCGAGGGGCAATCAATATTCCTGGTCATCGACCAGCGGGAATAATTACGGCTGGACTTGCTCAAAAATATATTAATATTGATGGATTTCATGTAGGAAAACGCGTCTTTATTTTAGGAAGTGGTGATATTGGCCTCATCATGGCTCGTCGTCTTCGATTTGAAGGGGTTGAGGTGTTGGGAGTAGCAGAACTTATGCCATATTCTAATGGGTTAAACCGGAACCTTGTTCAATGTTTATATGATTTTAACATTCCTTTGTTTCTTCATCACACCATCAAAGATATTATTGGTCAAACCCGTATTGAAAAAATTGTTGTTGGTGAAGTAGATGATGATTTTCAATTTATTCCTGGAACTGAAAAAGAATTTGAAATTGATGCTTTGTTGTTATCGGTTGGTCTCATTCCATCTAACCCTATTTTAGAAAAATTAGGAATAGCTCTTCATCCACGGACCAAAGGTCCATGGGTTGATGAACAATTACAAACGGAAATTCCTGGTATATTTGCTTGTGGGAATAGTTTACATGTTCATGATTTAGTTGATTTTGTCAGTCTTGAAGGTGAAAAAGCTGGAGTGTCTGCTTCAAAATATTTGAAAACCGAATTACTAACTGGTACCATGATTTCCCTGAAAGCGGGATATGGAATCGGATATGTTCTTCCTCAACGGGTTCATCAAAACAGTTTAGGTCCCATTCAAATTAGTTATCGAGTGATTAAACCTTATCAAAATGTAACTGTTCTTGTTCGACAAGGGAATTGTGTTGTTAAAAAAATAAGAAAACCCTTTTTATTTCCAGCAGAAATGGAACAAATTTCCTTCTCTTTATCTCAATTAGAAACGGATGAAGAGGTATGGGTGGAGGTTCAAGATGCGTGATTTAATTTGTATCGTATGCCCTCGTGGGTGTCATTTGACCGTTGAAAATGGCAAAGTAACAGGTAATTTTTGTAAACGAGGTATTCAGTATGGTCTTCAAGAAGCGACGAATCCTGTTCGCATGGTGACGTCTACTGTTGCCATCCATGATGGACTCATCGCAAGGCTTCCAGTTGTTACTAGTCAATCTATTCCCAAATCAATGATGTTTGAAGTGATTCGCGAAATTCAAACTATTGAAGTCGTCGCTCCCATTACGATTGGTACAATTATTATTGAAAATGTTTTAAATACAGGGACAAATATTATTGCAACTCGAACGGTTGAAAGGAGATCTTCATGAATATATGGCATGATATTGATGAAAAACGAATTCGAAAAGATGAATTCGTCGCATGCATTGAAATTTCAAAGGGTAGTAAAATGAAATATGAATTGGATAAAGAAACGGGACGATTAATACTTGACCGCGTTTTGTATACTTCTACTCATTATCCTGCTAATTATGGATTTATTCCAAGAACTTATGCAGGTGACCGTGATCCCTTGGATGTTTTGGTGTTGTGTCAAGAACCCATCCAACCATTGTGCTTAGTTAAATGTTATCCCATTGGAGTCATTAAAATGATGGATCAAAATGATGTTGATGAAAAAATTATTGCTATTTCATTTGGAGATCCGTCCTTAAATTGTTACCATGATATTAAAGAATTACCAGTTCACTTGTTTCAAGAAATATCACATTTCTTTTCTGTTTATAAACAATTAGAAGGTAAAGAAACCTTTGTTACTGAAATTTTAGGAAAAGAAGCTGCTGAAAGCATTATTAGTGATTCTTTAGATTCCTATAATGACCGATTTCAAAGTAAATTAATAAATTTAAAAAATGACAACTATTAAGTTGCCATTTTTTATGCCCAGAAAGGAGGATCAATGTTACGAAGAAATCCCCAAATTAGAAATAATATAATATTGGAAATAAGAACCATAAAGAACATGGCCTTAAAACGGGAGTCCTTATAATAAGAAAGTAGGAGCAATCCAAAAGTTACCCAAAAGTGAAGCCCGAGTAAAACGGTTAAGATGATGAACATTATTTTCATTTTCACATTCCTCCTAGTAAAGTTTCAATGATGGAGGCTTTTGTTGGCTGTTTTCGCCATCGTTTTATCACGGTTATTGTATCTTGAACAAATAAAAATGTTGAAATAGGAAAGATGCAACAAGTGAATAATGAGTGATATCTAAATGCTAGTGCTATTTTTCCGTGCATGATGTGACCAAATGCACGCGTGATTCCACAAGCAGGACACACTAAATGAAATTCGGAATAGGTAAAGCAAAGACTCTTTTCAATGAGTACCGATAAAGGAATGATTAAAAAAGTGAGATATAGCCCACTATAAAACAAAACTCGAAATATGCCAAAAAAAAGTTGTTTTTTATTCTTCATATAATCACCTATTCTATCATAACAAAAAAGGAGTGACTTGACAAGATTTAAATGGTATCTATTGTCTTTTTCCGCTTTTTTTGGTATAATAATAAAAAAGGTGGTATTAAATATGAGTAAAATAAAATTTTTCGGTTTGGGAGGTTTGGGTGAGAACGGCAAAAATATGTTTGTATGTGAAGTCGATGATCAAATCTTTGTCTTAGATGCTGGGCTTAAATATCCGAGCTTTGATTTATATGGGGTGGATACGGTTATACCGGATATCACCTATTTGCTTAAACATCAAAAACGGGTTCGTGCAATTTTCATAACTCATGGTCATGAAGATCATATTGGAGCGGCTGTTGAAGTATTAAAGCGACTCCCAGTTCCTGTTTATGGAACGAATTTCACTATCTCTATTTTAGAAGATATGATTCAAGCAGAAGACTTAAAACCAAGTGATTTTTCTCTTAATCGTATTAGTGAAAATGAAGAATTGACTTATCAACAAGTTAAAATTCAATTTTATAATGTTAGTCATAGTATTCCTGAAACTGTTAATATTGCTATTCAGACTCCTGATGGAGCGATTGTTTATGCGTCTGATTTCACGTTTGATGTGAATAGTGATCCTCGTTATCAAACATCTTTTACAAAACTCTTTGATATTGATAAAAGCGGAGTATTGGCGTTGTGTGCTGAAAGTTTAGGAACATCGAATATTGATCGCACCACTCGGGATGAGATGATGAGGCATGCTATTAGTGATGTATTTCAAACGTCTAAACGTGTCATTTTTTCGGCATTTTCATCGGATTTAGATCGTATTCAAAAAATAATCAACTTAGGTATTGCAAATAATCGCCGTATTGCTATCATTGGACGCAAGGCTCAAAAAATTGTTAATATTGCTATTAATCTCGGATATTTAAAAATTCCTGCTGATAAGCTCGTTAATTTGAAATATATTGATGAATCTCACAAAAATGATGAGGATGATTTATGTGTTATTGTGACGGGAAC
>JBAYFA010000081.1:0-5558 GCA_041667425.1 Bacilli bacterium | reverse complement strand
TTTGTATAATCATAAATATTATTATAATCTGAATAGAGAATATATTCATTACTATAGAAATCGAAACTTGATAAGACTCCATATTTCTTTGATAGCGCAGTAAACAATTGATCTGCACTAATTTCATAATCATCAATGGTTCCGATGAGAGTGGCACTTTCTTTCTTAGTTTCACTATGAGCAGTATCATAACCAGAAATATAAGACGCTTCAATCGTAGGATCATAGATAACGATATTGTTATCAGCACGAAGTGTACTCATCGCTCCTTTAATATAAGTCGTTGTATTTTTACCATCTAACACATCATTAATGATGGCATCTAATACATTATCTTGGCTTTCTGGAGCTTCAAAACTGATTTTGAATACAAAATAGTATTGGCTAGCTGAAGACCATGTTTTAGGCTGAGCAGAAAATGTTTTTCTCATTTCCATTCCATCAGCCATATAAGCGTCAAGGCCTTTCACATAACTAGACATACTAATAGATGAACTACTATAATAAATATCATTTAATTCAGTCGCAGTATAATGAAATAAATTTTTTACACTATCTTCATCATCGTCAAGGGTTGTATTAAACACAATGCTTCCCTCAGAAATAACATATTGATTAGCGCCTAAATAAACATTATCAGCGGGATCCACGTTAGGATATCCTGGTGCTTTATAACTATAAGCATTGTTATATAAATCAATAAACGCTTGTTTAATTTGTTCGGCTGTCAGTTCAGTATCATCATTTCCCCAGAACCAAGCATCTTGGCTACTAGCGTTTTGTTTAATGACGATGCCTAATTGCGAAAGCGCCGCTTTTGCTTCAGCTAAAGTATTATAAGGAACTATAATTGCCCAATATGCATTTTCATAATTTGCATCATAATAATTATCAATATCATCATCGCCAACTAAATCATCATCATAGGTACTATCATCATCAGGATCATTATTTGCGATTGATTCTTCATATTCTTTTTGCAATAAATCTCGTGCGTAATCTTCTTTTGCTAATGTTAAACGATAAGAATCACGACGAAGTTGTTCGGTCCAAAGACCATATCCAATGGATTGTGTTTCTTCCCAATTTTCAATGGTTTCATCGTCATCTTCGGCGACTCCCGTTCTTCCACTAGGAAAAATCGCATCTTCAATGGCTTCATCAATGTCGTCTTCAGTCACTGCACTGTAATAACTAACATCATCATCATTCATCGTGCGTACTAACAGTTCACGATCAATCATACTCAAGAACATATCAAGTCCTTTTTGCTTTTTCAATTCGTTATAGACAGTTAAATTGGAAATTGTGATATTTCCAGAAGTGAGATAAGCATCATCAGGATTAGAAATTGATGGAGCTTTCTTATCTTGTGAAAATATTGTACAAGACACGGCCAAAATAATTACCACTAAAAGGGCAATGATAAGTGGCAACGTCCGTTTGATTATTGTTTTACTATTCATTTTTTTTCACTCCTCGAACTATAATTTTGTCAACAATGATATCATACCACTTTTTGTCCTCATTTACAACATAATTTTGATATTTTTCCCAAAAAGGAAGATGAGGTTATTTCCGTGATGTGAGTTAACTTGATGAAGTTTAATCATAACATTTTTTTCTTATCTTAACCTTAAAAAACAGGGGCTAGTCCCCTATTTTTTATTCTCTAAATCCGGAATATAGAAACTACGCCGATCAAATGATAAAATCGGATTGGTAAACGTGCCTGGTGGCGTCTTCGAAGCTTCTTTTTCGAGAGCAGCGAGTTTTGAATCGCTCAAATCAAGGAAGTGGACCAATGCCGCTTCGGGGATAATGGGTTCTTTAGGTGAACCATACTCGAGTTGTCCATGATGAGATAAAATAATATGGGTTAAGGCGAGGGCAGCCTCACATTGTGGCAACCCCATTTCACTTGCAGTTTGTAATACCTCAGAAGCACCAATGTTGATGTGACCGAGTAACTTACCAATTTTTGTATATTCTGTTCCTTTGGGTCCTGATAATTCAATCACTTTGCCAATATCGTGGAGTAAAATTCCACTGATTACTAAACTGGCATTCAAATAAGGATAGAGTTTTAAATAAGCATCGCTTAATGTAAGCATCGAATAGGTATGATAAGCCAATCCATGAAAATAATTATGATGCATATTAACCGCTGCGGGATATGAGAAAAAGTTAACATAATGCTTTTTTATAATCGCAATAGTAATTTTTTTTAAGGTTGGATCTGCTATTTTTTCAATATATTGTTCGATGTGTTGTTGAAGAGTCGCAACATCCATCACCGCATATTCATAAAACTCATGTAAATCAATATCTTCGTCATCGCCTATTTGGCGCAAATCGGTAATATTAAATTGCATTTTTCCTTGATACTCTTTCATCCGGCCACTGGCAACATACACTTCTCCAGCAGTCAGTTTATCACGAATATCATCAGTAAATGCCCAGATCTTCACTTCAATTGTGTCTGATCCATCAAATCCAAGCATAGATGCATAATCTGCCCCAGCGTTGGTTTTCTTGATTTGCACATCATGAAGGCGCAAAACAAGAGTGGCATCATCAGTTGGGTGAAAATCTTTAATTTTTGTCATGCTGTTCCTCATTTTTCGTATATTTGTCTTCAAAATCGTGAATATAATCTAAATATGCTTGATGTAATTTACGGCTTAATTGAGATTTATCCTTTTGGGGATTGTTCAAATAATTAGATTCTTTTAACATATCCATGTTTTTATTCACAAGTCGTTCGATATCTTCTTGAACTCGGCGTTCTCGTCCTTCTTTTTCTAATTGCGCCATTTTTATATCTTTTTCTTTTAATAAACGATCTTGTTCATTCAAACGCCGTTCTAACATATCTAACCGATGATCGGTATAATCTTTAATAATTTGACCTTGTTTATACAAAGTTTGCGAAAGTTCTTGTTCACTAGTGGCCTGTTCTAATTGATCATAATCGAGTTGTTGATCGAGTGGACCCTCTTCTTTTTGGAGACTTGGGTTTGCCACTGCCACTTCATCAATGTCAGGATAATCATAGGCAATCTTCGCTTCTCCCAACGCAATGTTTTGACTCTTCAATTCATTGATGGAGAAAACTTTTAGAACATCATAATCGTTGACAATGTCACCTGATAAAACAGTGGCAATAATTTTATCAATCAAGACCGGTAAAAATGGTCCATCTTGTCCATTGGTTAATTTGAGAATGTCTTCTCCCTTAAAGGCAAGGTCACACACTTCATGAATAGGAAGATCTCGATATTCTTTAATAATTTTTTTATGACGTCTTTTTGCTCGTTTTAAATAGACATTTAATCGATTGGCCTCCAAACAAGTCTCTAAGCCATTAGAAAAATAATCTAAACTATTATATATGCATTTAGGATTGGCAATTGCCAATCGATAAATCTTTTTGAATTGAATCGGATCTTCAACAAAAGGAAGATAAGATTCATCAATTTCCTTGTTCAATAAAAAACTGATCAGTAAAAACGATTCAAAATCAAATGATTTAAAGCGATGACGATCTTGATATCGAAACGCTTTATCCAAAGACTCGATGTGTTTGTATAATCCAAGCGTAATCAACTCATCCAAGGCGTACTTATAATATTTTCCTTGAAATAATTTTTTGAGTTCTTGAACGAGTAAGACTCGATCTACTTCTTTAATGTGCTTACGATAACGACGAATACCTCTGCGAACACTAAAACTCATTTTATAATGATGAGCTGATACCAAACGAATCGCCCTTATCATCAAAATGGGGACTTGGTCCACCGATTGAAAACTTTTTCCAATGGGTTGAATTCGTTTTTTGCGAATATCTTCATACCCTTTGTAAGCATCTGTTAGTTTTCCTGAATGAGACATGGCAATCGCATTGATGGTAAAATCACGGCAAGCCAAATCATCTAACAATCGCTTAGAATAATGTTGCTTCATAGGAGACTTTTTATCTTTTTTCTCAATCATTTGGAAGGTTGATAAGAAAAAATCATACCCATAATAGGCAACTTTAATTAATCCTTGAGAAAAATCTTCCAATTTTGTGAATTGAAAAATACCTTTAATGGCGTCCGGTGTCGCACTTGTGGTGATTTCAATTTCATCATAAGGTTGTTGTAAAATAATTTGACGAACAGCATCACCAATGAAATACGCTTCATAGCCATTACTAATAAGAATTTTTAAAATTTCTTTCCCCTTGTTTAAATATTCTTCCATCCGATCACCTTCCTAAAAAACTCACTGCCTCTTTTTATTATTATACATCAAAAGCAATAAAAATACCATCATTTTAGCAATTTTTCTTGGAAATGATGAGAAAATGCATTATAATGAAATGGGTGATATAAATGATAACCATTGAGACAAGAGTCAACATTTCTCTAACCATCAAGAAAAGTCTTTTTGTGTGTCATTTAATACCTATTTCTGATGAATTTTCAGCAAAACAAGTTCTTGAGGCCATTAAAGTGAGTACTCCGAATGCGACTCATCATTGTTATGCCTATATTTTCGGACCTGCGGGAGAACATTTTCGCTATTATGATGATAAAGAGCCTAGCGGAACGGCAGGCCTTATCATCTATGATGTCTTACAAAAAAATGCAATGACCAATGTGCTAGCTGTTGTCGTTCGCGATTTCGGTGGCATTAAACTAGGAAGTGGCGGATTAATTAGAGCCTATCGACGGGCATGTAGTGATGCTCTTGCGAAGGCTAATCTCATTCCATATATTGAATGGACCACCCTTTGTTTTACCTGTCGCTATGAAGATTGGCCGGTGGTTGAAAATAGGTGCCTATCTTTCACGTTAATCGACAAATCATTCACTGAAGGCGTTTCTTGCACATATCGCCTCCCCAAAGCAATTGTTAATGAAACAAAGGCCTTATTGATCAATTTAACGAAAAATCAAATAATTTGGATGGATTCCTCATCCACCCCCCTTTAAAAGGCTAAATTCGCCCCTAAATTTGCTCTATACTGACTTTTTCTATCCTTGCAATAACATTTTACATGAATGATTTCTTTTACAACTCACCCTCATTTTAACGATTCATTCCTATTACTACTCTAATGAACTAATTGACAATTTAAGAAAAAAAGTGTATATTGAACATAAGAAATAAAAGAGGAGGAAGACTATGTCTGTATTGGTTTGTGAGAACATAAGCATGAAATCACGTCGTCATAAAATCATTCATAATTTTTCCTATAATTTCTTAGACGCAAAAGTTTATACCTTAGCTGGAAAGGCTGAATCAGGTCAAAAAGAATTATTAGATCTTATCACCGCCAGACAAGATTGTTTTGAAGGAACCCTCACCTTAGATGGAGAACTCTACACACACAATAGTCTTGAATCTTATAAAGTTTGCTATCTTCCACCAGACACCACCTTTGCTGGAGGAATGACGATATTTGAAATATTCCGATTAATGGCTTCATTCTTCCCTAATTGGGATACCTATTATGCCTATGAACTCGTTAATTTCTTTGAAATTAATTATAAATCTGCTTATGGATC
>JBAYFA010000080.1:0-5633 GCA_041667425.1 Bacilli bacterium | reverse complement strand
TTTCATAATCAATGGCGCCATCATAGTTAAAAAATACCAATTGACTCGCATCAACAAAGGCAAATCCCAAATATTCCGCCATCATTAACGCCGTATAGTATTCACCTCGACTCACTAAATAATCCAACGATATTTGCTTATTTAACTCAGTTTTTAATTGTTGGAGAAGCGAGGTCATATCCAGTGTAAGATGAAGAGCATCTTTAATTTCTTGAAAACGCTCTTCAATCATCTGCATAACCGGATCATATGGAACTGAATAAGTTAAATGAGCATGCAATAAATACAATAAATCAGTCAATTTTGCATCTTTTGCAGAACGTCGACCTATAGCCGATACGACCACGACTTTTCTTAATGGATCTTGCTCAATAATATGTTTAACTTTTTGAAATTGTTGATGATCAGCTAGAGATGACCCACCAAATTTAGTAATTTTAAGCATATTGATGCCCTCTTTTTCTCTTAAAGTCTGCTGTACGAATACCTAAAATGGCAACAATCCACAATACCAATCCACTCATGGTTCCCCCTACTATTAACAATCCCACATCCATAAATAATCCTTCTGATAAAATTAGAACCAACATCAAGTTATTGATGCCTGGGGCTTCAGAATAATTAGATTGGGTTCCAAAGAATGCATCTTTAAATTTCACAGGGTCGGGGAAAATGATGTGATGAAACATTTCAAATGATTGGTCAAAATCAAGCATGGCTAATAACCCAATCGCAACAAGAATCGCAAAGATGATTCCCAAAGTAGAAAGGCTTATCTTCAATAAATCATTTTTTATAAACTGATAATGGGTGATAAGAATCGTCGCTAAGCCAATTTCAAGGGCTAAAACAATCCACCCAATGAGAGATCCTCCTCGATACAAAGTACGAACATCTGCCATATGAAAAAGGGCTTGATTAGAAAAGACATCCTGTCCTCCAATTTGAATCTGCATCGTTTCTACACGATAAAACAAATAATCAATAATTTGTTGAGCAATGAGTCGCAATTCATCAATCGTATAACCCGTTACATTGGTCGTATCATTTTTTATAAATTCAAACATATAAAAATTAAGTGATTTGGTTGCAAAAATCGTAATCATCCATACTAAAATAATCATCAAGAAGATGTTAAAACTAACAATGATGGATTGATATACTAATGGATGCCATTTTTTTTTCATAATTTATCCCTCTATTATTAGAGCCTATTATATCATGAAGGATTCCATAATTCAAATTGTTTTTGTGTTATTTTATAAGTGTTCATTACATAATACTTTTGATCTTTCAACCATAAGACTTTTTTTGATTGATGAAACTGCATATGACATTTTTCAAGAACATGAATCGATGCATTATTTTCTTGTCGACTTCGACAAATAATGGCTTGATACCCTAAACTAAATGCATATTGAAGGAGAGCATTTAATACCTCTGTTGCTAATCCTTGCCCCCAAAAATCCTGCCCAAAACAAAATCCAATCTCCCCAATCACCATTTTTTCATCAATCATCATTAAAGAAACTGAGCCAATGACTTCATGAATATTGATTAATTCGCATACCCAAATAGATAATTGGGCTTTGGGAGTCATATCCCGCCAAAGGGTAATCATTAACTGGCTTGTCCCTACATTTTCATGAGGATACCAACTTAAATATTGAGTTACTTTAGGGTCTGATGACCAATTTCGAAACATGGATTCCCCATCTGATAACTCTGGTTTTCTAAGAATGGTCCGCGAAGTACGGATGGTAGTTAGTTCGAAGTGAATCATAATGTCTCCTTTACATGAAATCTTCTGGTTTCATTGATTCCATATTGGATGTCGTTTCTTGTTTATAGTTTGGTTCAAAAGGAGAATTCAACGCTTCTTTCAAGCGTTGACATAATTTGGTTTGCCGAGGATCTTCCACTTGAATAACTCCTCGCGAAAAAGCATCTTTTGATCCAATCAGAATGAGATATTTTTTAGCACGAGTAATTCCAGTATAAATTAGCTTCCTTTTCAACATAATGTAGTATTTAAATGAAAAAGGCATAATAACAACCGGAAATTCGCTTCCTTGAGCTTTATGAATAGACACCGCATAAGCTAGTGATAAATCTTCAAGTTCCTCTGCTTCATATATCACTGGTCCAAAATCAAACATAACCGTCAATCGCTTGAATTTTTCTTGTTCAAATTCCAAAGACAAAATAGACCCAATGTCTCCATTCATTACTTGTTTATCTTGACGATTTACCAATTGAATAACTTTATCATTCACACGGAAGCGACGAGACAAATGATTGACTTGTTCAATAGATGGATTAAAGCGGTCTTGAAGATGATAATTAATGGCATCAATTCCAACATCTCCTCGATACAATGGGACTAACACTTGAATGTCGAAAATGAGGTCAAATCCTTTATCCATGGCTTGATGAATGGTTTGTTCAATCATGCGAATAAGATGCAAATCATCCACTTGAATAAAGGTTCGATCATCTTGTAAAGCAAAAAGATCCAAGGGAACTTCTCCATGATTGATATGATGTGCCAAGTCAATAATCGTTGAATCATTGGCTTGCCGATGAATTTTATCCAGACGAACCGTTGTGATTTCTTTAGACACAATGCAGTCATACAACACATTCCCAGGTCCAACAGAAGGGAGCTGATCACTGTCACCAACAATCACCACTTTAGTAGTCGGAAGAATACAATTAAGTAATAAGGAAGCCAAAGAAATATCAACCATACTGAACTCATCAATAATAATCATTTTAGCATCAATTGGAGCGTCTGGAGTCACAAAAAAAACATCTCCTCCATCATACTCTAGTAACTTGTGAATGGTAGTCGCCTGATGATGAGTGACCTCACACAACCGTTTAGCCGCTCTTCCAGTCGGTGCAACCAATTTAATAGATTCTTTAACAATATCCGCATGAGGAAATAAAGCACTATACGTATCAATAATACCTTTAATAATGGTTGATTTCCCCGTACCAGGACCCCCTGTAATAATACTAATAGGTTCTAATAGGGCCGTTTTAATGGCTTCATATTGTTTGGGATTATATTCGATTCTATTTTTAATCATCGTTTGATTCAATTCTTTTTCGACTTGTGGCGCATCAAACTCACGACAATCATTATTAAGAAAAATACGTAATCGGGTAGCAAGCTTTACTTCATCGTAATATATTTTAATAAGATATATATCTCGTTGTGAATCTTGAATGATTTTTTGCTCTTTTAAAAGGGAAAGTTTTAAATCTTCGAAAATATCTTTCGTTAAAACTTCCGTTTCTTGATTGGTAAAATGAATGGCTGATTGATACCAATCATCTGGCTTAATATACGTGTTTCCTGTTGAAAACACGGCATTTTTTAGCACAAACAACATCGCCGCTTTGAGCCGAAGAGGACTATTTTTCAAAATCCCTATTTGCATAGCAATTCCATCAGCTCGTGCAAAGCCAATTCCATCAATGAGATCAATAAGTTGATATGGATTCTCGCAAATTAGTTGATAAGCATTCTCAGGAAGCGACCGAGTAATACGAATGGCTATTTTCATCGAAATCCCTAAATTAAGTAAATTAACCAATTCTTGTTCATTTTGATAATTTTCAACCAATCCATCATAAAGCACAGCTTTTTGCTTGGTCGAAAGGTCTACTTGATCTAACAAGTTGCGATCATGAACAATGTCTTTTAAACAAGTTTTACCAAGAACATCAAATATTTTAGTGGCCGCTACTTGGCCAATTCCGGGAAAGTAATCACTCGATAAATACGTAATGATGCCTTCTTTGCTTTGTTCATTTCGTCGAGAAAATGTTTTGGCCTTAAATTGCGGACCATAACTCGATACTTCAAATTCTCCACTAAATTCAAATTCTTCTTCAATCATTGGTTTTCGATCAAAACTAGAAAGAACAGTTAATACATTTGAAAACAATGTGGTTTTATACTTAGCCATGTCAGAATCTTTATAATCAAGTTTTATTTTAACAATTCCAAATCCTTTTTCTTCATCATAATAGGTTACACGAACAACGGCTCCATACACGATTTCCATTAGTATGGCCTCAATTCATTATTCATATAGACACACTCAATCGTTCCGCCTCCTAAAAGGACCTCCCCATGATAGAAAACAGCCGCTTGGCCGGGCGTAACCGCCCTAACGGTCGTTGGATAAGAAACATCGACAGACCCATCTTCATGATGATGTAACACCACATCGACATCTGGTTGTCGATATCGAAATTTTGCTTGAGCAGTGGTAATGGATTGTGGATCATCAATAAGCCAATTCAATCCCATCACCAAACAGCGATCAGAATATAAAAGAGGATGATGAAACCCTTGTCCTACCAATAATTGATTTTTACTAGGGATTTTGCCAATCACGAACCAAGGATCTCCTGGCCCTCCAATGGATAGACCATGGCGTTGACCAATGGTGTAATACATGAGCCCATCATGTTTTCCAATCATTCGCCCCATCGTATCAATCATCTCGCCTGGTTGATGAGGAAGATAATTTTCAAGAAACGCTTTAAATCGACGTTCTCCAATAAAGCAAACCCCGGTAGAATCTTTTTTAGTCGCAACAGGTAAGTCAATCGCAGTCGCAATAGACCGAACTTCTGACTTAGTAAGATGCCCAATCGGAAACAAACTCTTTGCTACTTGGGCCTTGGTTAGTTGACACAAGAAATAACTTTGATCTTTATTCCCATCTAATCCCCGCAATAAGGCAACAGAGGGTTGATGCACACTACGAGCATAGTGACCCATAGCGATATAATCACATCCCATCATGTCTGCTTGTTCTAAAAAAGAGTTAAATTTAATTTCTTTATTACATAATATATCAGGATTAGGAGTGCGATTGTGACGATATTCTTCTAAAAAAATAGAGAAAACCCGCTCCCAATATTCTTCAACAAAATCGATACGATGCAACGGAATCCCAAGTTTATTAGCCACTGCTAAAGCATCTAAATAATCAACTTCTTGAGGACAAACCTCATTTGGATCATTGGGATTCCCTAACACATCATTATTTAAGGTGGAATCCCAATTGCGCATAAATACACCTTCTACCGCGTAGCCTGCTTGTTGTAACAAATAACAAGCAACGGCAGAATCAACGCCTCCTGATAATCCAAGGATGACTTTTTTCATAGGAACCTCCTTTTTATGATGCTTTTAATTCAAATATAATATCACGAAGACTCATAGCTTCTTCGAAATCTAGTTTTTTAGCCGCATCAGCCATTTCTTTTTCTAATTTAGTAATAATCCTTTTCTTTTCCATATGACTCATCGACTGAAGTTTTGACAAATCCACTTCATATGATGAAGTATCTTCTTTAGTAATAATTAAACTATCTTTAATCGCTTTAGAAATAGTCGTCGGAGTAATGTGATGTTCACGATTATAAGCATCTTGAATTCCTCGTCGACGATACGTCTCACTAATGGCTCGTGTCATTGAGTCCGTGACTTTATCAGCATATAAAATAACACGTCCATTGGAATTTCGAGCAGCTCGTCCAATAATTTGAATCAGCGATGTATCACTACGCAAAAAGCCTTCTTTATCCGCATCTAAAATGGCAAT
>JBAYFA010000079.1:0-5670 GCA_041667425.1 Bacilli bacterium | reverse complement strand
ATTCGCCTCATTATTCATAAAGGTAATAGCATCGAAGTTCAAGACAATGGACGAGGAATCCCCATTGGTATGCACAAGACAGGAATCCCCACTCCACAAGTCGTGTATTGTTCACTCCATTCAGGAGGAAAGTTTGATGCCGATGGTGCGTACAAAGTCTCTGGCGGACTCCATGGAGTTGGCGCTAGTGTCGTGAATGCGTTAAGTGAATGGGTAGAAATCACCATACAACGTGATAAAAAGGTTTATTTTCAAAAATTTGAAAATGGCGGATCCATTATTCATAAACCCAAAATTATTGGAGAATCTAAAAAAACAGGAACAACTGTTCATTTCAAACCAGATCCAACGATTTTTAGTACTACCATTATTGATTATAAATTGTGTGTCGCTCGGCTGAAAGAAGCGGCCTACCTTTTAAAAGGATTACACGTTGAATTATTTGACGAACGGAGCAATCAACATGATTCCTTTCTTTTTAAAAATGGAATTGTTGAATTCATTCAAAAGATCACTGAAGGCAAAGAGATTATTCATGATCCCGTCTACCTTGAAGGAACCAGTAATGACATTGAAATTGAAGCGGTTATTCAATTTACTAATAAAACCTACTCAGAAAATATCTTATCCTTTGTCAATAACATTCGGACGCACGATGGAGGAACTCATGAAATTGGCTTTAAAGCCGGAATTACCCGTGCTTTCAACGAGTATGCTCATAAAAAGGGAATTCTTAAAGATAAAGACCCTAATCTCGATGGAATTGATATTAGAGAAGGGATGACAGCCATTATTAGTGTCCATATTCCTGAAAACCTTCTTCAATTTGAAGGCCAAACCAAGAATAAACTAGGGACCGCTGATGCCAAAGCGGCTCTAGAAAATGTCATTGTTGAAAAGTTGGGATTTTATTTAGCTGAAAAAGGTGAAATCGCCAATATTCTTATCCAAAATGCAATTCGTTCAGCTAAAGTCCGTGCCGCTGCAAGAACTGCCCGTGATAATGCGCGAATGATCAAGCAAAAAATTGGAAAAACAGCTAACCTGGCAGGAAAATTATCCCCTGTTCAAGACAAAAACCCTGATCTCAATGAATTATTTTTAGTAGAAGGAGATTCTGCCGGAGGTTCAGCCAAACAAGGTCGAGATCGTACTTTCCAGGCAATCCTTCCTCTTAGAGGAAAAGTCATTAACTCAGAAAAAAGCAAAGCAAGTGAACTTTTAAAAAATGAAGAAATTATGTCGATCATTTATTCAATTGGCGCTGGTTTTGGTAATGACTTTAATGCCAACAAGTCAAATTACAAAAAAATCATTATTATGACTGATGCTGATACCGATGGAGCTCATATTCAAATATTGCTCCTCACCTTTTTCTTCCGATATATGCAAGAACTCATTGAAAGAGGCTATGTTTACATTGCCCTTCCCCCATTGTATAAAGTTAATTATAAAAATGAGATCCAATATGCATGGACTGATGAAGAATTAAAAGAAATTACTGCTAATACAAAGAATTTCAATATTCAACGTTTTAAAGGCTTGGGTGAAATGAATGCAGAACAACTTTGGGATACGACGATGAACCCCGCAAGTAGAACGCTTATCCAAGTAAAAATCGAAGATTTTGCCGAAGCAGATGAACGGGTATCAACCCTAATGGGGGATGAAGTTGAACCAAGAAGACGGTGGATCGAAGAAAATGTTTCTTTTGACTACGTCGATAACTTTACGCTCGAGGAGGTGGATGTGAATGGCCAGGACTAAAAAGAAAATCACGGATAAAATTGAAGAATATGTTCATGAGAACATCATCATTGATAATCTTGAGAACATATTTGGCGATCGATTCGGACGATATTCCAAATACATCATTCAAGATCGAGCTTTGCCCGATGTTCGTGATGGATTAAAACCCGTCCAACGTCGAATTCTTTTTGCTATGTATAAACTAGGCATGTTTCACAATAAACCTTATAAGAAATGTGCAAGAATTGTTGGAGAAGTTATTGGTAAATATCATCCTCATGGAGATACCTCCGTGTATGATGCCATGGTTCGACTCTCACAAAACTTTAAAATGCGATTACCACTCATTGACATGCATGGTAATAACGGAAGTGTCGATGGCGATCCCGCTGCTGCAATGCGGTATACGGAAGCAAGACTCAGTATTTATGCGGAATACTTACTTCAAGACATCGCTAAAAAAACGGTCGGATTTATTCCAAATTTTGACGATGAAGAATATGAACCAACGGTCTTACCTGCCAAATATCCTAACCTCTTAGTTAATGGATCTAGTGGTATTTCGGCCGGATATGCGACTGAAATACCTCCTCACAATGTAGATGAAATCATTACGGCGACGATTCACCGCATCAATAACCCTTATTGTGACTTAAAGGACATTATGAACATCGTTCAAGGTCCTGATTTCCCAACAGGAGGAATTGTTCAAGGATATTCTGGCATTAAAGAAGCTTATAAAAAAGGCTCTGGAAAAATTGTTATTAAATCAAAGACAGAAATTATTGAGAAAAAACCTAACTATCAACTCATTATCACTGAACTTCCTTATGAAGTCAATAAAGCAGTTCTTGTCAAACGCATGAATGATGTCGTGGTTCAAAAAAATGTCGATGGCATCATCGATATTCGTGACGAATCAGACCGGACGGGTCTTCGCGTTGTAGTTGATATTAAGGGAGAAGCCAATCCTGAATATATTCGCGATTTCTTCTTTAAATCTACTGATTTACAAATCAACTTTAACTTTAATATGGTTGGAATTGCCAATAAACGCCCACAACTCATGGGATTACTTAATATGCTTGATAGTTAT
Organism: Bacilli bacterium; assembly: GCA_041667425.1. GTDB lineage: Bacteria > Bacillota_I > Bacilli_A > ML615J-28 > CAG-698 > JAQVOS01. Next base: position 2,825 of record JBAYFA010000079.1, on the reverse strand, counting down.
ATCGAACATCAAAAAGAAGTCATTACGAATCGAAGCAACTTTGAACTTAAAAGTGCCTCTAAACGATTACATATCGTTGAAGGACTCATTTCCATGACTTCAATTCTAGATGCTGTTATTAAGACAATTCGAAATTCTGCCAATAAAAAGGATGCAAAAGAAAATTTAGTATCAACTTATAGTTTTACAGAAGAACAAGCAGAAGCCATTGTCATGCTTCAGCTCTATCGTTTAACGAATACCGACATTATATCACTTCAGAACGAACAAACCGATTTGAGGGCCAATATTGAGACGTTAAATCGCATTTTAGCCGATGAATCCGTGTTGTTAGACATCATCAAAAAAGAACTTTTAGCAACGCAAGGCGTTCTCACCAGTCCTCGTCGAACGGTGATTGAACATAAAATTGAAGACTTAAATGTGGAAGTTAAAAAACTCATTCCAAAGGAAGATGCCTATTTAATTGTCACTAAAGATGGTTATATTAAGCGCATCGCGCCTAAATATTATAAGATCGATGAAGAAACTAAATTAAAAGACGATGACATTATTACTGGTACTTACGAGGCAACAACTTTAGATACTCTCTTGATGTTTACAAACCTTGGAAATTATGTCTATTTACCAGTTCAAAACATTCCAGAAGTTCGCCATAAGGATTTTGGATATATTGTATCCACTCTTGCTAATATCGAAACTAATGAAAAAGTAATTTTTACCGTTCCAATTAACGATTTTAATGAAGAGCGATATGTCTTATTTACTACTAAAAATGGATTAATCAAACGAACGTTGATTAGTGAACTAGTGGCTACTCGATATTCAAGAGCTTTAAAAGCAACGAAGGTTCGTGATCAGGATGAACTCGTAAGCGTTGATATTTGTAATGGTCCGGGAAAAGAAGTCGTTGTCATTACCAAAGAAGGATTTATTAATCGTTATAATTCTGATGAAATCAGCATCATGGCCCCAGCATCCTATGGCGTCAAAGCGATTGAATTAAAGAATCGTCCGAAAGATGAAGTTGTCGCTGGACGCTTTATTTATTCAAAAGATTTAATCATTCTCTTGACCGCTAAAGGCACCATCAAGCGTCTTACTTTAGAGGAAGTGTTTGTTGGAAAGAAAAACAACGTTGGAAAGCCATATGTACAAATGACTAAGACCAGTCCAAACTATGTTATTGATGCCGATATTATTCATAAAGCCAATGCTGGACTCAATCTATCTTGTTACTTAATCGGAAACAAAGGATATGAGTCACTCGAGTATAACCTTCTAAAAGGGGCTACTTCAGTTACTGGAAAGAAAATATCGCTTGCGAATATCGGAACTCCCATAAAATTACTCATTTCGCAAAATAACAACGATTTTAATCTCTCATAGACCGTTTTGGAGCGTTTTATCTTTTAATGAGTGGATAATCATCAATAAAACGCTCCAAAAACGATTTTTAAAAAGAAAGAAGTGATGAATATGAGTTGTATCCTCAATCTCAACCGTTTTATAATTCCCAATGATGTTATTTTATCTTTAACTGAAATTTATCAGTATATTGGAAAAAATGAATCATATGAGAAAATTGTAGCCAATGATAAGAATCGCATGATTGAACAAACCATTGCTCGCGATTGTTACTTTCTCGCTAAAATGACAAACATCGAACTCACTGATGTAAGGATGCGTCTGATCATCACCAAGGATTCTACTCCACGAACTAAAGATGAAAATTTTCTCTTTAACTTAAAGGAATCTTTGACTTCCTGTCAACATCGTTTTCAAACGATGTTGACTCAAAGCAATGATCTCATTAATCTTGCTAACTTTTTAAATCAAAGTTCGAATATCCGGTTTGATTATATTGCCGTTGACAAGAAGAGTTTGTTGCAAAGTCAAAATATGAGAAGCAAACGCCTTGATTTAGATCAGATGGACCAAGAAGTTGTTCGCCTTGTAGAAAAAGAAGAATATGAAAAAATCGTTTTGTATTTAAATTACTTTATTGATTTTTACAACTTAGCTCCTTTTACCGAACTCAATAAACTCATGTCCTACGTGCTGTTATATTTAACCATGTTGAAAGCAAACATTCAAGCATTCTCATACGTGAGTTTGTTTGAACTCTTGTATAATGCTAAGTCTGAATTCACTACGGAAGTGATGAATGCCAGTTTTAACTGGAAAGAGGGATATGCACAAACATTAGGATTTATCAGATTCATGTTGAAAATTATTTTAAAAGCATATAAACGGACTGATGAAATTATTCGTGAATTTGAATACGATCGTAATTTAAATAAGGGTGATAATATCGAAAACACCATTCATAAATTATCCGGAATTTTTACCAAAGAAGAGCTTCGCCGAAATCATCCATATGTCAGCGAGTCAACAATAAATCGTGCTCTCAATAAACTAAAAGATGAAAAAGTGATTAAACCTTTAAGCAAAGGTCGATCAGCTAAATGGATTAAAAATCCTTAATATCTAGCATCCCCATAAACTGAACTGGGGATGTTTTACTTTTTAGCATCCGTATCTGAAAGGTTGAGGCTCTAGAGGTCCCCTATAAAAGTTTAGTTGAAGAACTATCCACTAAAGAAATTAAACGTTTTTGATGAAGCATCGATTATGTGACTTTGAATCAAATTCGCTCATCTTTATCAAAAAGACTCTAATTTATAATAAACAAATACAAAGTTAAATTAAACAAATAAGAAAGTAAATTTGTGGGCCTCCTATAAAAGTTTAATTTAAGAACTATCCACTAAAGAAATTAACCATTTTTGTAGAGGGTCTAAATATAGAAAATCTAAATTTGT